>JAIOJM010000002.1 GCA_019911785.1 Sulfuricella sp.
GGGCGGGGCATGCCTTTTCCGGTGCATTGAAAATGGTGGGCGACGAGATGCCGGAGCCGGTGGCGGGTGAATTCCGTATCACCTTCGACGAACTCAATTATGGCATCAGCCTTCAGGATGCGTTGCAAAATATGGCCACCCGTGTGCCTAGCGATGATCTGCGCTACTTTGTCATTGCGGTGCTGATCCAGCGTGAAACCGGGGGCAATCTGACTGAACTGCTGGACAGCATCAGCGCGCTGATCCGTGCCCGCCTGAAGCTGATGGGAACGATCCGCGTGCTCTCTGCCGAAGGCCGTTTGTCGGCGTGGATCTTGGGGCTACTGCCTTTCATCATGGCCGTGGTCCTCAATATCATCAACCCCAAATTCATGAGCGTACTCTGGATTGATCCAACTGGCCTGAAAGTGGTATGGATCATGTTGGTGATGATGGTGGTCGGCGTTTTCTGGATGCGGCGTGTAATCCGGATTCACGTATGAACCCGGATCTTTATTGGGTGGAAAAGTCATGAGTACAACTCAGCTCGTTTATTTGTTGGTGGTTTTCGTGGCGGTGTTCGGGGTTGCCTTGGCCGTCCTGCTGCAGTTGGGCGCGCGCCCGGTTCTGAAACGACTGGAGGGGGTCGCGGTGGACCATCCGGAATTACCGCAACAAGCGGCACCGGCCTGGGTCCAGCGGGTAGTCAAGCTGAGTGGCCCACTCGCCAAGATTGCCTTGCCGCAGGAAGGGTGGGAAAACTCCAACCTGCGCATTCGTTTCATGAATGCGGGCTATCGTTATCCTACGGCGCCGGTATTGTTTTTCGCCGCCAAGACCCTGCTGGCTTTAGTTTTGCCAGGGCTGCTGGTGCTTTATTTTGGCATTTTCGGAGGGCAGGAAACCAAGCCGATTATGGTGCTTTCCTCGCTTGTCGCGACCGCTGCGCTGGGCTATTTCTTGCCGAATGCCTGGTTGAATTGGCGTATCAGCAACCGGCAGCGGGAAATTTTCGAGAGTTTCCCCGATGCCCTGGATCTCATGACGGTGTGTGTGGAAGCGGGGTTGGCGCTGGATGCCGCTCTTACCAGGGTGGGCGAGGAAATGCGGCTAAAAAGCATCACCCTGGCGGAAGAGTTGCATCTGGTCAGCCTGGAAATGCGCGCCGGCAGCAGCCGGGAAAGGGCATTGCGCAACCTGGCCTTGCGCACGGGGGTGGAAGAAATAGACTCGCTGGTGGCTTTGCTGGTGCAGTCTGACCGTTTTGGTACTAGCGTGGCGGACTCCCTGCGGGTCCATTCCGAAGGCTTGCGTACCAAACGCCGCTTGCGAGCAGAAGAGGCGGCCGCCAAGATTCCAGTGAAGCTGCTGTTTCCTTTGATGTTTTGTATTTTTCCAGCATTGATGCTGGTGCTGCTCGGACCACCCTTTATCACCGTGTTCCGTGTGCTGTTCCCGGTACTGACCGGTGGGGCACAGACGCTACCATAGGATTTCCAAAAGGAGCTAAGCCATGAAAACCGGTTACATGATTCTATCAGCGGCTTCCATTATTCCTCTTCTGAGCAGTTGCGCGTCTTATCAGAAGACTGCCGACAGCGAGGCGTGGAGCATCAAGCCGGCATTCAATGTCCGGCACTCCACCGAGACGCCGGATGCCTATTACCAGTTGGGCCGCTATTACCAGGGGCAGAATCGCCATGAGCTGGCGATAGAGGCCTACCAGAAGGCGCTGGCCATCGATGGCACGTTTGCCGAGGCGCGCAACGGGCTGGGTGTGAACTATGCCATGCAGGGCAGGCAGCAGGAGGCGCTTGAGCAGTTCAGGCTGGCCGTGCAGCAGGCGCCGAATGCCGCCCATATCCACAACAATCTGGGCTATGCCCTGTATCTGAGCGGGTCTTACGCCGAGGCGGCAAGCGCGCTGGAACGGGCAGTTGCCCTGGAGCCCGCCAACCAGGCGGCGCATACCAACCTGGCGCTGGCGCTGGGCAAGGCGGGCGACAGGGGGAAGGCCGTGCAGGTCATGGCCCAGGCAGCCAGCCCACAACCTGCCGAGAATGTGCCACCGGTGGCTCAGGAAGCGCAGCAGGCGCTGGCGTTGCCGAAGGACTGGGGCGTGATCACGCAGGCTGCGCGGAAGCCGGTTCCACAAGTGGAAAGCCGCATCCAAGCCGTACAGGTTGAACCCAACGTGTACGAACTGCGCGAGCGGGCGGATGTGCAAGTAGTGTCCGCTGCCAGGCCGCAACAGCAGGCATCCGTGCAGCCGAAGGAGCGGGACAGGGTTGCAGCACAGGCTGCCCAGCCGGTGTCCAAGGTAGTTAAAGCAGCCCCGGCTGCCAGGCCGTACCGGATCGAAGTTTCCAATGGCAACGGTGTGACGGGCATGGCAAGAAAGGTGGCGGGCTTCCTCGGCGGGGAAGGTTATTCCAGGGCGCGCCTGACCAACCAAAAACCTTTCCAGGTGACTTCGTCGCAGGTGCTATATCGCTCTGGCTATCGGGAACAGGCGCAGTCGCTGGTTTCGACCTTGCCCGGGAAACCCGGCATTGCTCAGGCCGATAATCTGCGCGGGGACATCACCATCAGAGTCGTGCTGGGCAAGGATGTAGCGGGCAACGTGGCTTATTTCGAGCGCAGTCAGGGCAAGATTCGCCTGGTGCGCCACGGATCGGATTCCTGAGGCGACTCTCGCAATTTCACACCCTCTCCCCAACCCTCCCCCATCAAGCATCAAGGGGGAGGAAGCGAAAACCGGGGAATCACCCATCCCCCGGTTTTTCTATTTCAAACCACGCAGCAGCGCCATCCCCCAGCCCACGCCGAACCCGTTGACATCCGACGCTACCGCGCCCAAGCCACCCTTGCAGTTGCTGGCGGAAAGATCGACGTGCAGCCACGCTGCGTCCTCGATGAAACGCATCAGGAAACGCGCCGCCAGGATATGGTCGGCCTCGCCCTCCATGGAACACTGCTTGATGTCGGCGATCTGGCTTTCCAGTCCTTCTTCGTAGTCCGCGTCGAGCGGGAAGGCGCATACCCGTTCGCCGGAAATTTTCCCTGCCGCCAGCGCCTGCTCGACCAACTTTTCACGGTTGGAAAAGATGCCGCTGTAACGCGCGCCCAGCGAGGTCGCCATGCTGCCGGTGAGGGTGGCGAAATCGACGATCAGGTCGGGCTTCTCGCGCGCCGCCATGGTCAGGGTATCAGCCAGCACCATGCGCCCTTCGGCGTCGGTGTGGATGATTTCTATGGTGGTGCCGTTGAGTGCGGTCACCACATCGTTCTGCTTGTAAGCCTTGGGGCTGATGTGGTTCTGCGCCAAGGCCAGCCAACAGTCGATGTTGAGCGGGAGACTGGCGCGAGTGGCGGCCAGCAGGATGCCCAGGCTGACCGCGGAGCCATTCATGTCTTCGTGCATGCCGTGCATGTAGCGGGCAGGCTTGAGGTTGTGGCCCCCGGTATCGAAGCAGATGCCCTTGCCGACCAGGGCGATGGTTTTCCTGGCTTCGGGATGGCGATAGCGCAGGTGAACGATGGCGGCATCGTCCTCGCTGCTGCCCTGGGCCACGGCAACGAATGCCCCCGCCCCGATCTTGCGCAGCTTCTTCATGTCGTATTCGGCGCATTTCCAGCCATTCTCCCTGGCCAGCTTGCGGATGCGTTCGCGGTAAAGGCCCGGGGTCAGCTCGTTGGCGGGCAGCATGGTCAGTCCCCGTGCCAGTTCATTGCCTTCGGCCAGTCCGCGCAACAGGATGAAGTCGTCTTCGGCTTTGTAACCGAACAGGGCAATTTTTTGCAGCGGGCGGCTTTCGTCCTTTTTCTTGCGCTGCGGCAGCACGGCGCCGTTGACCAGTGCCGCATAGATTGCCGCTTCAGCTGCCAGGCGGCGTTCCTCCGCGCCGCCGAAGACGGCGATGGTCACTTCCTTGGGGTGCTCGCCCAGCAATGGCTTTAGCGCCTTGCGCATCAGCGTGTGCCGCTCGAATGTCGTCTGCCCGGCATCCAGCATCACCCACACGGCCAGCGCGCCCGGTTCCAGGTCGCCGCTCAGTGGCGTCTTGGCCAGCTCTTCCGGCTTCATATGGCGGCGCGCCAGGCGCGCCCGCAGGGTGTCGACTCCGGGCAGGGTCACGGCAAGGCTTTTCGCCTTCGGCATGACGAACAGCACATGGGATGCCTTGGCAAGGGCATTGTCCGTCACCGGAGATGGGTTTTGCACAATTTTGATCATGATTCGCTCCGAATGTAGGGGCGAATTCATTCGCCCAACCAAGGCCGAATGAATTCGGCCCTACGCACATTATCGCCGCAATTGATCTATACAATAAACCCGGATAATCCATTTGAGCCAAAACACCACTGTAGGAGCGCCGCCCTCGCCGCGATCAGCCCAGATCAATCGCCGTGATCGGCCCGATCAGCCACCGCAATCGGCCCGAGGGCGGGCCTCCTACAACACGGCAACCACACACCGGCGTCTCGTCCCCCTGTAGGAGCGGCGCCCTCGCCGCGATTATCCGCATTCGCGCCGAGGGCGGCGCTCCTACATGCACAAGCATTCCAATGGATAATCTGAGATAAAAAATATTGATTCACTTTCCAGCCCGGGTAAAAGATAATACGCTATTGCCCAAGTTGAAAAATCCCAAGAAAAACTATAAGACTTACGGATAGTAAAAAAATTATGCTGTTTATTCAGGAGATTACATAATGTCAGAAATTCAGGACATCGATCAGCAGGAAACGCAGGAGTGGCTGGAAGCCCTCGATGCGGTGCTGGAACGTGAAGGCGCGGAGCGCGCCCACTTTCTGCTGGAAAAACTGACCGAAAAGGCCCGCCGTTCCGGCGCGCACCTGCCTTTTTCCGCCAACACGGCTTACCTGAACACCATCCCGGTCAGCCAGGAAGACCGCTGCCCCGGCGACCTCGCCATGGAGCGCCGCATCCGTGCCTTTATCCGCTGGAACGCCATCGCCACGGTGATGCGCGCCAACAAGCAAAGCCCCGGCGTCGGCGGCCATATCGCCAGTTACCAGTCCGCGGCCACGCTTTACGAAGTCGGCTTCAACCATTTCTTCCGCGCCCCGACGGAAGACCACGGCGGCGATCTGCTGTACATCCAGGGCCACCTCTCCCCCGGCATTTACGCCCGCGCCTTCCTCGAAGGCCGGATCACTGAAGACCAGCTCCTCAACTTCCGTCAGGAAGTGGGCGGCAAGGGTCTGCCCTCCTACCCGCATCCCTGGCTGATGCCGGATTTCTGGCAGTTCCCCACGGTTTCGATGGGGCTGGGGCCGCTCACGGCGATCTATCAGGCACGCTTCATGAAGTATCTGCAGGACCGTGGCCTGGTCAAGACCGAGGGCCGCAAGGTGTGGGCTTTTCTCGGCGACGGCGAAACCGACGAGCCGGAATCGATGGGCGCGATTTCCCTGGCCTCGCGCGAGAAACTCGACAACCTGGTGTTCGTCATCAACTGCAACCTGCAGCGGCTGGACGGCCCGGTGCGCGGCAATGGCAAGATCATCCAGGAGCTGGAAGCGGATTTCCGCGGCGCCGGCTGGAACGTGATCAAGGTGGTCTGGGGCCGCCACTGGGACTCGCTCCTGGCGATGGACAAGAAAGGCCTGCTCAGGAAACGCATGGAAGAATGCGTCGACGGCGACTACCAGAACTACAAATCCAAGGACGGCGCCTACGTGCGCCAGCATTTCTTCGGCAAGTATCCCGAGCTGCTGGAAATGGTCGCCAACATGTCGGACGAAGACATCTGGCGCCTCAACCGCGGCGGTCACGATCCGCTCAAGGTCTACGCAGCCTACTCTGCGGCGATGCAGCACAAGGGGCAACCGACCGTGATCCTGGCGAAGACGGTCAAGGGCTACGGCATGGGCGAATCCGGCGAAGGCCAGAACATCACCCACCAGGCGAAGAAGATGTCCGAAGCGTCGCTCAGGCAGTTCCGCGACCGCTTCAACCTCCCCTTTTCCGACGAAAAGCTGCACGAAATGCCGTTCTACAAGCCGGCCGAAAACAGCCCGGAAATGCAGTACCTGCGCGAGCGCCGCATGGCGCTGGGCGGCTACCTGCCGGCGCGGCGCAAGGCCGCCGAGGCGCTGGCCGTGCCCGACCTTTCCGCCTTCGAAAGCCAGCTCGCCGGCACCGGCGACCGCGAGGTTTCCACCACCATGGCCTTCGTGCGGGTGCTTTCCACCCTGCTCAAGGACAAGGCCATCGGCAAGCTGATCGTGCCGATCATTCCGGACGAGGCGCGCACCTTCGGCATGGAAGGGATGTTCCGCCAGCTCGGCATCTACTCCTCGGTCGGCCAGCTCTACGAGCCGCAGGATGCCGACCAGGTGATGTACTACAAGGAGGACAAGAACGGGCAGATCCTGGAAGAAGGCATCAACGAGGCCGGCGCCTTCTCCTCCTGGCTGGCTGCGGGCACCAGCTACAGCAACCATGGCCAGGCCATGATCCCGTTCTATACCTTCTACTCGATGTTCGGCTTCCAGCGCATCGGCGACCTCGCCTGGGCGGCGGGCGACGCCCGCGCTCGCGGCTTCCTGATGGGCGGCACGGCGGGCCGCACCACCCTGAACGGCGAAGGCCTGCAGCATGAGGACGGCCACAGCCACATCCTGGCCTCGACCATCCCCAACTGCGTCTCCTACGACCCGACCTATGCCTACGAACTGGCGGTGATCATCCAGGACGGCCTGCGCCGGATGTACAAGGATCAGGAAAGCGTCTACTACTACATCACCATCATGAACGAAAATTACGTTCATCCGCCGATGCCCAAGGGCGCCGAGGAAGGCATCCTGAAGGGGATGTATTTGCTCAAGCGCGGCGCACCGAGGAAGAAGATGAAGGTGCAGCTGCTGGGCTCCGGCACCATACTGCGCGAGGTGATCGCGGCAGCCGACCTGCTGGAAGCCGATTTCGGCGTGTCCGCCGACATCTGGAGCGTCACCAGCTTCAACGAGCTGCGCCGCGAGGGCCTCGACGTTCAGCGCTGGAACATGCTCCACCCGGAGCACACCCAGCGCTCGACCTACGTCGAGAAATGCCTGAAGGACGGCTCCGGCCCGGTCATTGCTTCCACCGACCACATGAAGGCCTACGCCGACCAGATCCGCACCTTCGTGCCGCGCCACTACGTCACGCTCGGCACCGACGGTTTCGGCCGCAGCGACAGCCGCGAAAACCTGCGCAGCTTCTTCGAAGTCGACCGCTACCATGTCGTGGTGGCCGCACTCAAGGCGCTGGCCGACGAGGGCGTGATCCCCGCCGCAAAGGTGGCCGAAGCGATCGCCAAATACGGCATCGACCCGAACAAACCGAATCCAGTGACGGTGTAAGGAAGGCAGGGATCAGGGGCTAGGGACTAGGAATTGTCTCGCTACGCGAGATTTTCCTGGCCACTGATCCCTAGCCCCTAGTCCCTAACAAGGAGAAACTCAAGTGCCAACAATAAAAGAAGTCCGTGTTCCCGACATCGGCAATTTCGACTCCATCGACGTGATCGAGGTACTGGTCAAGGAAGGTGACATCGTCAAGGCCGAAGACGCGCTGATTACGCTGGAAAGCGAAAAAGCCACGATGGACATCCCCGCCCCCTGGAGCGGCAAGGTCACCGCCGTGCGCACCAAGGTGGGAGAAAAGGTTTCCGAAGGCAGCCTGATCCTGTTGATGGAAGTCACGGAAGAGGGCAAAGCCCCGGCAGCAAAACCGGCAGCCGCCGCACCACAACCCGCAGCTCCTGTAACCACAGCACCGGCGGCCGTTGCGCCTACCAGGGCTGTGGCCCCAGCCGCGCCGGTTGCCCCGGCACCGTTAGCCGAGACCGGCGAAAACACAAAAGTCCACGCCAGCCCGTCGGTGCGTGCCTTCGCCCGCGAACTGGGCGTCAACCTCACCCTGGTCAACGGTTCCGGCCCGAAGCGCCGCATCCTGAAGGAAGACGTGCAGGCCTTCGTCAAGGCCGAACTGTCGCGCCCGCGCGGCGGCGCTGCCGGCCTGTCGGTGCTGGAAATGCCGCAGGTGGATTTTGCCAAGTTCGGCGCGATCGAAGTCAGGCCGCTCACCAAGATCAAGAAAGTATCCGGCGCCAACCTGCACCGCAACTGGGTCACCGCGCCCCACGTCACCCAGCACGAGGAAGCCGACATCACCGAGCTGGAAGCCTTCCGCAAGGCGATGAGCGACGAGGCACAGAAACAGGGCGTCCGCCTCACCCTGCCGGCGTTCCTGATCAAGGCCATGGCAGCGGCGCTAAAAGCCCATCCCAACTTCAACGCCTCCCTCTCCGCGGACGGCGAGAGCCTGGTGTTCAAGCAATACATTCATATCGGCATGGCGGTGGACACGCCGGACGGGCTGGTGGTGCCGGTGATCCGCAATGCCGACCAGAAAGGCGTGCTGGATCTGGCGCGCGAGCTGATGACCGTCAGCCAGAAGGCGCGCGACAAGAAGCTCACCCCCGGCGAAATGCAGGGTGGCAGCATCAGCATTTCCAGCCTGGGCGGTATCGGCGGCAGCTTCTTCACGCCCATCATCAACCTGCCGGAAGTGGCGGTGCTCGGCATCTCCCGCGCCACCATGAAGCCGGTGTGGAACGGCAAGGAATTCGTGCCGCGCCTGATGCTGCCGCTGTCGCTGTCTTACGACCACCGCGTAATCGACGGCGCCCAGGGCGCGCGCTTCATCACCGACCTGAGCCAGATGCTGGCGGACGTGAGAAGGTTGCTGCTTTAACAAATAAAAGCGATTAACCGCAGAGGACGCGGAGGACGCAGAGGAGTTCAAGGGTTAGGTTTGTTTTCCTCTGCGTCCTCTGCGGTGAGAGACTTTAAGGAATCCAGAATGCCAAAAATTATCGAAATCACCGTGCCGGACATTGGCGACTTCAAGAACGTCGAAGTCATCGAAATCCTGGTGAAGCCGGGGGATAAGATCCAGAAGGACGACTCGCTGGTCTCGCTGGAAAGCGAGAAGGCGACGATGGAGATCCCCTCGTCCCATGCCGGCGTGGTCAAGGCGCTCAAGCTGAAGGTCGGCGACAAGGTTTCCCAGGGATCGCTGATTCTTACCCTGGAAGCCGAACAGGAAAGTGCGCCAGTCCCGCAGCCGGAAGCCCCTGAGCAGCCTGCGGCCGTAGCTGCCACCACGATATCCGCAGCGGAAATCCAGGCCGACGTGGTGGTGCTGGGCGCCGGCCCGGGCGGCTACACCGCCGCCTTCCGCGCCGCCGATCTGGGCAAGAAGGTGGTCCTGATCGAACGCTATCCGAGTCTCGGCGGCGTCTGCCTCAACGTCGGCTGCATTCCCTCCAAGGCGCTGCTGCATGTCGCCAAGGTCATCTCCGAGGCGGAAGAGGTCAGCCACCACGGCGTCAGCTTCGGCAAGCCGAAAATCGATATCGACCAGATCCGTGCCTGGAAAGAAAGCGTGGTCGCCAAGCTCACTGGCGGGCTGGGCTCATTGGCGAAGCAGCGCAACGTCCAGGTAATTCGCGGCGTCGGCCAGTTTATCGCACCCCATCACATCCGTGTCGAAACCGCAGAAGGCGAAGTCACGGTGACATTCGACAACGCCATCATCGCTGCCGGATCGCAGGCGGTGAAGATCCCGACCTTCCCGGTCGACCCGCGCGTGATTGACTCGACTGGCGCGCTTCAGCTGGCTGACGTTCCGAAAAGAATGCTGGTCATCGGCGGCGGCATCATCGGCCTGGAAATGGCCACCGTCTACCACGCGCTAGGAGCAAAAATCACCGTTGTGGAGCGTGGCCCACAGCTCATGCCCGGCGCCGACCCGGACATCGTCAGACCCCTGCTCAAGCGCATCGAGAAACTCTACGAAGGCATCCTGCTCAACACCAGCGTGGCGGCACTGGAGGCAAAGAAGGACGGCATCCTCGCCACCTTCGACGGAGACAACGCCCCGGCGCCGCAGCTGTTCGACCGGGTGCTGGTTGCGGTGGGTCGCAGCCCCAACGGCAAGCTGATCGGCGCCGAGAACGCCGGCATCCGGGTCAGCGATCAAGGCTTCATCCCGGTGGACAAGCAGCAGCGCACCAACATCCCGCACATCTTCGCCATCGGCGACGTCGTCGGCCAGCCGATGCTGGCGCACAAGGCGGTGCACGAGGGCAAGGTAGCCGCGGAGGTGATTGCCGGCCACAAGGCGGCATTCGACCCCAGCACCATCCCCTCGGTCGCCTACACCGACCCGGAAGTGGCGTGGATGGGGCTGACCGAGACCGAGGCCAAGGCGCAGGGCATCGCCTACGAGAAGGCATCGTTCCCCTGGGCGGCCAGTGGCCGTGCGCTCTCCATCGGCCGCGACGAGGGCATCACCAAGCTGATCGTCGAGAAGGAGTCCCGCCGCATCCTCGGCGCCGGCATCGTCGGCAGCAATGCCGGCGAGCTGATCGCGGAAGCCGTGCTGGCGCTGGAAATGGGCGCGGACGCGCAGGATATCGGGCTGACCATCCATCCCCACCCGACCCTGTCGGAAACCCTGGGTTTCGCGGCGGAAATGGTGGAAGGCACCATCACCGATCTCTACATAAAACGTAAATAGGGAAGAACTGAACTAGTAGACAGTCATGTTGAATTTGCGTGATGTAGGAGCGACCTCCCGGTCGCGAACCACCGAATTCGCGACCGGGAGGTCGCTCCTACATACCATCGTTTCATGTTGACTGACTACTAGCCCAATGCCCCCTTGATGGGAGAACATCCGGCGGATTACGGCCTTCGGCCTGATCCGCCCTACGCACTACAGCTTTCCTTTGACCCAATCAGCTACCGACTCCAGCGCCGCCGGCAGTTTGTCCGGCTCGGTACCGCCGGCCTGGGCCATGTCCGGCCGGCCGCCGCCCTTGCCGCCGACCTGCTGGGCAACGAAATTGACCAGTTCCCCGGCCTTGACCCTGGCAGTCAGATCCGGTGTCACGCCGGCGATCAGGGTAACCTTGCCGCCCTCCACCGCCGCCAGCACGATCGCCGCCGATTTGAGCTTGTCCTTGAGCTTGTCCAGCGTTTCACGCAGGGTTTTGGCATCACCCCCTTCAATGGCTGCCGCCAGCACCCTGACGCCCTTGATGTCCGCCGCCTGAGCGGCGAGATCGTCGCCCTGGCTGGAGGCCAGCCTGGATTTGAGCCGGGCAAGTTCTTTCTCCAGTGCCTTCACATGATCGAGAACCTGGACGACCCTGGCTTCCACTTCCTGCGGCTGGGCCTTGAGCGCCTCGGTCACGCCCGCCAGTAACATCTGCTGCTGCTGCACCAGTGCCAGCGCGTTATCGCCGCAGACCGCCTCGATGCGCCGCACCCCGGCGGCCACGCCGCTTTCCGCCACCACCTTGAACAGGCCGATATCGCCGGTGCGGGCCACATGGGTACCGCCGCACAATTCGCGGGAACTGCCGATGTCGAGCACCCGCACCTCATCGCCGTATTTCTCGCCGAACAGGGCCATCGCGCCCATTTTCTGGGCTTCCTCGATGGGTACGAGACGGGTCTGGGTGGCTACGTTGGCAAGGATTTCGGCATTGACGATCTGTTCCACCCGGCGGAGTTCCCCGGCGCTCATCGGCGCATTGTGGGCAAAGTCGAAGCGGGTCTTGTCCGGGTCCACCTGCGAACCCTTCTGCTGCACATGGGAACCCAGCACTTCGCGCAGGGCCTTGTGCATCAGGTGGGTGGCGGAGTGGTTGCGCATGATGCGGGCGCGGGCCTGGGTGTCCACCCTGGCGGTGACGCTGTTGCCGACGCTGATCTTGCCGGTCTTCACCACGCCGTGATGGCCGAACACGCTGGCCTGAATTTTCTGGGTGTCTTCCACCGCGAAGATGCCATGCACGCTTTGCAGTGCGCCGCGATCCCCAACCTGGCCGCCGGACTCGGCGTAGAACGGGGTGTTGTCCAGCACCACCACGCCCATCTCGCCTTCCACCAGTTCGTTCACCGGGGAGCCTTCCTGGTACAGGGCCAGCACGTTGCCCTTGGCTTCCAGGGTTTCGTAGCCGTGGAAAACGGTGGCTGGGCCATCGTATTCCAGGTTGGCTGCCATCTTGAATTTTCCGGCAGCGCGCGCCTGCTCGCGCTGGTGCGCCATGGCGGCATCGAAGGCGGCCACGTCCACCGTCACGCCGTGTTCACGGCACACGTCCTGGGTGAGGTCGAGGGGAAAGCCGTAGGTGTCATGCAGCTTGAAGGCGGTCTCGCCATTGAATATCGAGGTGCCGAACTGCTCCATCGCGCCGAGTTCGGATTCCAGGATCGCCATGCCGTGCTCGATGGTGGCAAAGAAACGCTCTTCCTCCAGCCTCAACACCTCGCTGATGCGAGCTTGGTTTTCCTTCAGTTCCGGATAGGCATCACCCATCTCCGCCACCAGGTCCGGCAGCAGCTTATGGAAAAAGGCCGCGCGGGCGCCGAGCTTGTAGCCGTGCCGGATGGCGCGGCGGATGATGCGGCGCAATACGTAGCCGCGGCCCTCGTTACCGGGGATGATACCGTCGGCGATGAGGAAGGAGCAGGCGCGGATGTGGTCGGCCAGCACCTTGAGGGACGGGCTGTCCAGGTCGGCGCAACGGGTTTCCCGTGCGGCGGCCTTGATCAGGGTCTGGAACAGGTCGATCTCGTAGTTGGAATGCACGCCCTGCAGCACGGCGGAGATGCGCTCCAGGCCCATGCCGGTATCCACGCTGGGCTTGGGCAGGGGATGCATGACGCCCTGCTCGTCGCGGTTGAACTGCATGAAGACGTTGTTCCAGATTTCGATGTAACGGTCGCCGTCCTCGTCCGGGCTGCCGGGAGGGCCGCCGAAGATATGCTCGCCGTGGTCGTAGAAGATCTCGGTGCAGGGGCCGCAGGGGCCGGTGTCGCCCATCATCCAGAAGTTGTCGGAGGCATAGCGGGTGCCCTTGTTGTCGCCGATGCGGATGACGCGCTCGGCTGGCACGCCGATTTCCTTGGTCCAGATGTCGTAGGCTTCGTCGTCCTCGGCGTAGACGGTGACCCACAGCCTGTCCTTGGGCAGCTTGAACACGTCGGTGAGCAGTTCCCAGGCGAAGTTAATCGCCTCGCGCTTGAAGTAGTCGCCGAAGCTGAAGTTGCCCAGCATCTCGAAGAAGGTGTGGTGCCGGGCCGTGTAGCCGACGTTTTCCAGGTCGTTGTGCTTGCCGCCGGCGCGCACGCATTTCTGGGAGCTGGCGGCACGGGTATAGGGGCGCTTGTCGAAACCGAGGAACACGTCCTTGAACTGGTTCATCCCGGCGTTGGTGAACAGCAGGGTGGGGTCTTCGTGGGGCACCAGGGAGCTGGACGTTACCACGGTGTGCCCCTTGGAGGCGAAGTAGTCGAGGAATTTCTTGCGGATTTCACTGCTTTTCATGTCATCAACCAATTAAATTTATATTCTTGAACCACATATCGTCACATCGATTTGCTACTGGCCGGGCAGCCGTCCGGTTTCCTTGATGTGGAGGCCGATCGACCTGCCACCGATGATCGCAAGACTTTCCACCTTGCCGCTAATCGTGACGACCTCCTGCTCCGCTGGCACCGTACCCGCGGGTATAACCGCTATTTCTCCCGTACCATCGTCGAGGGTGAACATACTGAGCTCCAGCAGAGGGATCTTGGTCAGCGATTTCACCTTGCCCCTGATCTTGATTTCCTTGCCTTCAAAACTCGCGGGAGCCGCCGTAATTTCACGAATCTGCGTGTAGCCAAAGGGCAAGCTGGCGCAGCCGACAAGCGCAGCCAGCCCGAGGAAGAGTCCCAGCCGAAGGAATTTTTTCATCATATCCATCCTCTTTTCAGGTTAACCAAGAAATCCGCATTGGCAGCGTTCACGAATCACCGCCATTTTCCAGCACCTTGGCAATCACGGGGAAAGAAAAGCCGCGACCTTGCAGGAAGCGTGTCTGTTTCGCACGTTCTTTCGCATCCTCCGGCATCTTGCCGAATTTTTTCGTCCAGATCATGCGGGCAGTTTCCAGATCGTTTTCCTGCATCTGCGGCAGGGCCTGCTCGATCAGTTCTTCGGCGACTCCCTTTTCCCGCAGTTCGTGGGCGATATACCGGCTACCGTAGCGGCCGCTACGCGCATGAACCACCTGCTCGACAAAGCGCTGCTCGGACAACCAGCCGCGTGCCTTGAAATCAGCCAGCAGGTCTTCGAGAGAGTCCGATTCCTCGGTGTAAGGCAGCAGCTTGCGATACAGCTCATCGCGGGTATATTCGCGCCGCGCGAGGCAGTTCAACGCCCGTTGCCTGACGGTCAGGGCGTCACGCGCCATGGCCGTTTCCCTGCATCAATCGGCTGGGATCAGGCATCCACCGTATCGGGGTCGACCGTCGCCGGCAGGCCGCTCACGCCGACGGCAGCGCGCACCTTGCCCTCGATCTCAACGGCGATGTCCTTGTGCTCCTTCAGGTACTCGCGCGAGTTGTCCTTGCCCTGGCCGATCTTCTCGCCCTTGTAGCTGTACCAAGCGCCGGATTTCTCGACGATCTTGTGCGCCACGCCCAGCTCGATGATCTCGCCTTCGCGCGAGATGCCCTCGCCGTAGAGGATGTCGAATTCGGCCTGCTTGAAAGGCGGCGCGACCTTGTTCTTGACCACCTTGACGCGGGTTTCCGAGCCGACCACTTCCTCGCCCTTCTTGATCGCGCCGGTGCGGCGGATGTCCAGGCGCACCGAGGCGTAGAACTTGAGTGCATTGCCGCCGGTGTTGGTTTCCGGGTTGCCGAACATGACGCCGATCTTCATGCGGATCTGGTTGATGAAGATCACCAGGGTATTGGTGCGCTTGATGTTGCCGGTGAGCTTGCGCAGCGCCTGCGACATCAGCCGGGCCTGCAGCCCCATGTGGGAGTCGCCCATTTCGCCTTCGATCTCGGCCTTGGGGGTCAGTGCCGCCACCGAGTCGATCACCACGATATCCACCGAGCCGGAACGCACCAGCATGTC
>JAIOJM010000386.1 GCA_019911785.1 Sulfuricella sp.
AATAAATCCATCAACAAAATGCTGTGCAACCCCGCATCCACCCGATAGAATAACGGGTACATCAACTGCATCCGCCACAATTTTCCCCACTGCAATGTTTAGACCTCTACCGGATCCATCTCTGTCGGCATCCGTCAAAAGTATTTCCCCCGCACCCGCATCAACAGCCCTCTTAGCCCAGTCGACAACATTCAAGTGTGTATTCTGTGTTGCATGGTTAGTAACAACCGTGTCACGATTGCAGGTAATGTCATGGCGAAAATCGATAGACACAACCACGCATTGTGCTCCAAAGCGGTTAGCAGCACGGGTAATAAGGTCTGGGTCGAACACCGCTGCCGTATTGATAGAAACTTTGTCAGCCCCTCTTTCCAAGAGAAGTGCAAAATCTTCCACGCTACTTACACCTCCGCCCACAGCAAGCGGCATAAATGTTTCAGATGCCAATTTCTCAATGATGCACAAGAGGGGTAAATCTTCAGCAATGGGCTTATTGCCAATATTTAAAACAATGAGTTCATCTGCAAGTTGCGCTTCATATATCTTTGCCTGTGCAACCGGGTCCCCAACCTCGAAGACTTGGTCATAATTACGTGTTGTAACTAATATTGGCCGCACGGATTTCCCGTATACCTTATTCTTGATCAGCAGTTTTGGAATAATCCGTTTCTTTAGCATCGAAAATTTCTCACATTGCAAGAAACGATTTGAGCAGCCTCATTCCAGCTGCCTGGCTTTTTTCCGGGTGGAATTGCACCGCTACAATGTTGTCCTTTTTTATCATTGCACTGAATTGGCGTCCATGCTTGCAAACTGCTAGTTCCTTGCCTAATACTGGCGCATCATAGGCATACGAATGATCAAAGTAAAAATTAAGTACCTCACCAGACTGGAACAAACCAAAGGCTTCATTGAATACGACTTCATTCCAGCCAACATGAGGTATATGGATACTGGGGTCACCGAGTTTTTCCAACTTTCTTACAGCACCCCCGATCCACCCAAGCCCTCTGTGTCTCCCCTGCTCTTCGCTATAATCGGCCATTAATTGCATACCTACACATATGCCAAGCAGGGGCTTCCCATCCAACAATGTCCATCGCTCAAGAGCCGGCAACAGCCCGCTTAATCGCAAACGATCCGCGCAAAAACCAAAAGCTCCAACCCCAGGCAAAATCAGGTGGGAGCAACCGGCAAAATCATCGGGCGTTCGCACCGGTCGGGTATTT
This sequence comes from Sulfuricella sp., assembly GCA_019911785.1. Next base: position 1,230 of record JAIOJM010000386.1, read on the forward strand.
TCTCCAATATATTCCACCGCGTTGATAACAGAACGGATATTGCCCGATTGATAGTCAACAATGCCAACCGTTTTTTGGCTCATAGGGTCGATAATTCGAAAACATTGGCTCCACTACACATTGCGTGCTTTCCATCTGATCAATTGAACTTCAGTATCAGTCCGATTCATAGGACCTTCCTTGCTCCATTGGTCAAAATCTGCCATCTTTTCGCCCGCCATCGTAGCTTTGGGATCGTGAATATACGGTGAAACCTGATGTCGCATTGCAATGTCGAGAAATTCTTGCTCGGTCAATCCGACAAACTCAAGGAAAATGTCGAGGCTAGGTGGGCGACGTCCTTCATATTGTTGAATAAGTTTTTCACCATCTTCTTTGCTTATTTGTCCATTCCGGATATCGAGAGCAACAAGATGTGAAGGCCTTGAGTAGCCGCGTTTAATATATTTAATGTAATCGCGAACACCCTGCATATAACATTCAATTTTTTCATAATTATATTCAGGCGGAACATTTTCCACACGGTCACCCTTCCAACCCAACTCCTTTTGAATAATTTCTGATTGACTCTTAATATTCCAAGGTATGTAGGATCCCAAGCAAACCGATCGATAACCAATATTTCGCAACTCTTTCAATGGTGGATACGAATAAGGCTTCAGATCCCTATGATCCACCGTACCTCCCATCCGAACAAACATATCATCTGCAGTAATGCCCAAATTAATATACCGATTAAAGCGCTTCTCATCTACTTCTTCTGGCTGATCATAGCTATAGTAGGCAGCATACTCAGCAGACGGCTCCCCCCAAAAGATGAGTGGTATTTTCTTTTCAATTGCGACCCACATTGGGTAAGAAAATATTCCGGTATGGCAATGCCAACAGAAATCACCTTTTTCCAAGAAGCTTTGAAGCATAAGCTTTTGAACAACCTTCCAGTTTGGTGTAAATGTATGAATATCAACACCCAGATGCCGAGCAGTTTTTTTCACGTTATCATTAAGATTAGGGCGCATAAAACCATGATCAAAACGCACCACTAAAGGCTTTAGCCCATATTCCTTAATAAGATAGTACAAGGTCCAAGTACTATCTTTCCCGCCGCTATATGGAACAATACAATCGTAATCATGGCGGCCACGATACGCTTCGACAAGCTCATCCAAATCTTTCTTACGCGACTCCCAGTCTATCTGGCCTTGCTTGAATGAATGTTGATTACAAATATTACAAACACCTTGAGCGTCAAATGTGATCGTTTCATGTGTTTCCGGTAAGTTACACTTACTGCATCTCTTCATAACTTGCTCCATTTCGATGGGTTAATTAAAGCCAAATCGGCATTTTCGAGGCATTTTGGAAACTCAATAGTAATTGGCTTCAATGAGGCAACAATGTCTTGTAGGTGTTTCAGGTTATCCACACCTACGACAATTCGATCTATTTCAGCCTGAGCTAATGCAAAACCCAAACAAGCCTGTAACGGAGTTAGCGCCACATCATCAAGCCAACGATGCCATTGTCCCCACAGAGGTTGCCAGCGATTGAAAATTTCAGGTCGCTCTGCCAAATCCATCAACAACAAGCCTTGAAGGAACACTGAGCGGACATGAATTTCAACGCCATCGCCTTTCAGTCGTTGCAGCCAGCCAGAAGTGTGTAAACGGCGATCCACAAGATTGAACGGCGCTTGCACCAGATCGAAACGATATTGTGGGGTTAGCACTTCTAATTCGTTCGGAGCATAGATGGAGACGCCCACCTTTTGCACCTGCCCGGTTTCTTTTAAACCTTGCAAGGTTTGATAAAGTGTTTTGCCATCGGTTCCAAGCAACTGCTCCGGGCGATGCAGCAACAGTCCATATACCGCATTCACGCCAAGACGGGCCAGCGATGCTGCAACTTGTTCCTGAACCCAGCCGCTTACATCAGCGCAACTATCTGGAACAGCAGGCAGTTTAGTTACCAGTTTGAAGCCTTGGGTACCTACTTCACCCAAGCAGGTTTCGCTTTCTCCGTAGGCGATGGCGGTATCGAGTGTGTCGATACCATTCTCCGCTGCCAGTTGCAGCATGGCCTTTGCAGCCGACCGCGTGACTTGTCCGTCTTGATTGGCTACGCCGTAGGGCAAACCAAATTGGGCAGTACCAAGGGCAAGTCTAGCTACATGTTTAAATTGTTCGGTCATTTCTAATTATCCCTAACAAAAAACAACCTGTCCGCCGCCCTTCAGAAACCACGCTACTCCGAAAAAATCCCTCTACAGAATAGCCAACTTTGAGGAACGCGCGAAGGGAACCCAAGTTCGAATCGTAGCAACCCGCCTCAATCCTTTCCATTCCAAGCACCTCAAATCCCCATTTGGTAATACATCTGATCGCTTCAGTTGCATATCCTTTCCCCCAACAAGATTTTTCACCAATGAGCAAGCTTAACTGAGCACTTTGATGGTGTGCATTTATAAATCCCAGTTTTATATTGCCAATATGTTCGAGGGTTTCTTTATCAAAAATGCCAAACAAATAACTTGTAGGATCTTTCTCCATATCTGAAACAAATTTCTCACAGGTTTCCCTAGTCTGTGGAGTAAAACGTGTTTCTAAATACCGATTCACATCTGGGTCATTTAGCCAGTTTAAATAGCGCTCCGAGACATCCTCTTTGCTAAGCGTTCTAAATAACAATCTTTCCGAGGTGATGGACGTCACAAACAATTCCTCAACACATTTATCACTCTATCTTGCTGCAATTCAGTCAGTCCCGGATACATCGGTATGCTGATAACTTCTAAATAGTAATGCTCCGCTTCAGGACAGTAACCTTTTCTGAAACCCATCTTTTCGTAGTATGACTGCCGATAAACAGGGATGTAATGCAAATTTACGCCTATCCCTGCCGCTAGCAGTGCTTCGTATACTTGGCGATGGGTCTTGTTGATTTCACCCAACCTCAACCGAATAGGGTAAAGATGGAAGCTGGAATAGCCAGCCTCGTGCTGCCATGGCGTCACGACTGGCATATTGGCCAGCAATTCGTCATAACGCTGTGCAATGGCGTGGCGCTTGGTGACAAATTCATCCAGTCTCTGCATCTGGCTCAGGCCTAATACGGCCTGAATGTCGGTCATGCGGTAGTTGAAACCCAAGTCTATCTGCTGATAGTTCCAAATTTCTTCCTGTGGCCTTGGATGCATCTCTTCAGGGGTGCTCGTGATACCGTGGCTACGCAATAGCCGCATGCGTTTGGCTAACTGCGCATCGTTGGTCAAGGCCATGCCACCTTCGCCGGTGGTGATGATCTTGACCGGGTGGAAGCTGAATATGGTGATGTCGCTGTAGCGGCAGTTGCCGATGGGTTCAAATACACTGGATTGCCGCGTCGTTTCACTCCTCGCAATGACGCTAGGTTTGGGTGTCGCGTCGCTCCTCGCAATGACGCTGGGTTGAGGTGTCGCTTCCTGCCGCGCTTCGCTCGCAGCTAAAGGCTTTTTCGCAATGACGGAGTCGGAAGGTGCCCTGTATTTGCCGCCGATGGCATGCGAGGCATCTTCGATGATCTTGAAACCGTAGCGCTGGGCCAGTGCGTGGATGGCGGCCATGTCACAGGGTTGGCCGCAGAGATGGACAGGAATTACGACCTTGGGTAGTTTGCCAGTCTTTTCGGCTTGCGCCAGTTTCTCGGCTAGGCGTTCCACGCTCATGTTGTAGGTGCGGGAATCGATGTCCACAAAGTCGACCTGTGCGCCGCAGTAGAGTGCGCAGTTGGCGCTGGCAACGAAGGTGATGGGGCTGGTCCAGACCCAGTCGCCCGGCCCCACGCCGAGCGCCAGACAGGCGATGTGCAATGCCGAGGTGGCGCTATTGACGGCCACGGCATGCTGCGCGCCACAGTATTCGGCAACAGCATTTTCAAATGCGGGAACTGCCGGACCTTGGGTCAGATAGTCCGAGCGCAGCACATCCACGACAGCCTGAATGTCGGCTTGGCTGATGTCTTGGCGACCGTAGGGGATCATTGCTGTCATATCTTGCAGCAGCCTCGTTGTATAAATATCTGCCCGATAACAATGCAGTTTTTTCTCATTTGTTTTCTTCTTTCTTGATTAACTGCCAAGTTCAACACATATCATTGCGAGGTGCGCCTTTAGCCGCGAGCGCCGCGTGGCAGGACTTGGCAATCCAGATGCTTCTATGCATAAAGGCCTTTCGATTGGCTGGATTGCTTCGCTTCGCTCGCAATGACGCCCCCTTTTAATATGCGACTGAACATGGTGGCTAATCATGTCCCCTTTTCACTCCCTTTGCGTGACCTTCCCAATCACTCAGATCTTGCCGATTTTTTCGCGGTTCTGGTCGATCCATGTGCGCAATGTCTCGATGCTCATCCATTCGGTGTTGTTGTCCGAGCAATAAGTGAAATCAGGGGCTACCAACTTGCCGCCATTGATACGCTCAGGATCCTGGCTCCAGTTATGGATCGCTGGCAGGACTTTGTAGTGCTCGGTGTATTCGTAGGTGTGCAGTGCGTCCTCGGGGGCAATCATCTGTTCGTGAAGCTTTTCACCTGGGCGGATGCCGACGATGTCATGATCTGCATCGGGCGCAATTGCGCGGGCAACATCGGTCACTTTCATGGAGGGGATTTTCTTTACATAAATCTCGCCGCCGACCATGTCCTCGAAGGCGTGCCAGACGAGGTCCACGCCTTGCTCCAGGGTGATCATGAAGCGGGTCATGCGATCATCGGTTATCGGCAACGCTCCCGTGCCGGCGAGGGTCATAAAGAATGGAATCACCGAGCCACGCGAACCCATGACGTTGCCGTAACGCACCACGGCAAAACTGGTATCGTTCCTGCCCGAGTAAGAGTTGCCCGCAATAAAAAGCTTGTCCGAAGTCAGCTTGGTCGCGCCGTACAGATTCGCCGGACTGCTGGCCTTGTCAGTCGATAGCGCTACCACGCGCTTGACTCCCTGGTCGATGCAGGCATCGATGAGGTTCATGGCGCCGATCACATTGGTCTTGACGCACTCGAAGGGATTGTATTCCGCCGTCGGCACGATCTTGGTGGCGGCCGCGTGAACGACGTAATCAATGCCATTGAGTGCGCGCGCAAGGCGGTCCTTGTCGCGCACATCCCCGATAAAGAAGCGTACACGTTCGTCGTTGCCATAAAGCTTGGCCATTTCCCACTGCTTCATCTCGTCACGCGAGTAAATGACTAAACGACGCGGGTTGTATTTGGCCAGCGTCATGGGCACGAAGGTGTGGCCAAAGGATCCGGTACCGCCGGTGATGAGGATTGATTTGCTAGCCAGCATGGGAAGTATCTTTCTCGTCGAGGGTTGTGTTGGGAACTGTAAAGAGCTCGTCGTAACCACCTGCTGAGACGACACAGCCTTTGTCCAGGCGATAAATGATGTCACAGCCTTGCAGTGTGGTGAGGCGATGGGCAATCAGCACGATGGTGAGCTCACGACCCAATTTTTCAATGGCTTGCATGACAGCGGCCTCGGTTTCGCTGTCCAGCGCACTGGTGGCTTCATCGAACACCAAGACCTTGGCCTGTTTATAAAGCGCACGGGCGATACCAATGCGCTGACGCTGGCCGCCTGACAGGCGCACACCGCGCTCGCCGACCATGGCCGCGTAGCCCTCCGAGTTGGACTCAATAAATTCCGCGATTTGTGCCCGCTGAGCGGCCTGGCGCACACGCTCCAAGTCAATCTGCTCGGCTGGGACACCGAAAGCAATGTTTTCTGCAAACGACGCATCGGCCAGAAAAATTGCCTGCGGCACATGCGCGACGTTGCGCTGCCAGGCAAGTCGTGTGGCGCCGGTGAGCGGCGTACTGCCGACGAGGATTTGACCTGTGCTGGGCTGCAGCAGCCCCATCAACAAGTCCATGGCTGTGCTTTTGCCACTGCCGGTGGTGCCTATAAAACCCACCCGCGCGCCTTTGGGGATGACCAGGTCGAGCTGGTGCAGTACGAGCGGCAACTGAGGCTGGTAGCGAAATGACATTTTTTCTAGCCGAATTTCCCGCTCAAACGGCAGCGGAGCCACCTGGGCTTGCGTTTCCCGTGCAACAGGTTGCTGCAACAGTGCAACCACATCGATTAACACTTGCCGATTGCCCGCGACGTGAACCCAGCCCTGGTAGGTCTGCTGCAGCAAGGGCATGAGCCGCTGCGCGCCCAAGGCGAGTGCGCCAAGGGTAGGAATGGCCGCCGCAATCCCACCGCCTGATGCGGTCATGTAGTAGCCTAGCAACGCGATGAGCACCATGCCCAGCGCCTCCACTGCAAAGCGGGGGCTGGGTCCAATGATGTTGTTGCTGGCTTGGGCTTGGCGCAAGGGCCAGTCGATTTGGTTGAAGCGACACGCAAACAGAGGCTGAGTATGGTCCAGCAGGACATCACGAATGCCGCCGAGACCTTCTTGCATAGACTGCACACGCGTGTTGTAAGCCGCATTAATCACTTGACTGTTGCTGTCCAGGCGCTTGCGTGTAAACACAGATACGGTGGCGTAAATGCTGCCGAAGCCAAATAGAGCGACTGTGGCGATCAGCGGATCAATCAACAATAGCGCGGTGATGATGAAGAGCGCCATGAGGATGGCGCTGCCGGTGTTGAGCAGGCCGAAAATCATATAGACAACAACGTCAACTTTGTTGATGCCGCCCATGATTTCGCTGCTGTTGCGGGTTACGTGGACTTCATAGGGTTGGTAGAGCGTGCGCCGGTAGACCTCTGCACCAAGCTCATGACCGATGCCAAAGTTGAGCTTGGAGATGGCGTAGATCAGTACAAACCGCACGATCCCGGCCGCCACTGCTGTGCTTGCGAACAGCAGGGTGAGCTGCCAGCGAATATCTCCGGCATCGCTCAAGCCTAAAGTTGCGACCACCTGCGCCACCAACGGTCTTTGCAGGGCTTGCGCCGGGTCAGCCAGAATGGCCAGAAAGGGGACGATGGCGCCCAGGCTCAGCACTTCGGCCAAGGCACCCACCAGCATCAGGCCCAGCAGCAGCAACAGTTGCGTGCGCCGGCGCGGCGGCAGGCTGGCGATGAGGGTGCGCAGGCTTTTAATCAATGGGGTGGGCTGGGTCATTGGATGCGGGGTCAAGTTGGTGCAAACCACTGTTTTTGCTGACGGCATTAAGTCGGCTCGTTTCGGCAAAGCGATCGTGATTTGAGCACGCAGGCCTTTCTGTCTGTGCGGTGTTTTGGCGCGTATAGCATTCCTGCATTCCACGGAATTCGCCCAGATCGGGCAAGTACCCTGAAGTATTGGCCGGGACTGTGGCGTCTTTGTGTGCGAAGCGGCGTAGCGTGCTCATACCTTCCTTGGCGAGTCGATGGTAGCGGGGAAGATCAAGCTTGGGCATAGCTGTGTTTACGGGCGTAATTTTCACACGCTTTGCGCCTTTCGCTGTGACTGCCAATGCCATGTACTGGCACACATAACTTCAAGGGTTCTATTGGCTCGCCAACCCAGTTGCTTTGCCGCCTTGTCTGCTTTGGCGTAACAGGTGGCAATGTCGCCCGAGCGGCGCGGGGCTATCTGGTACGGCACGGGTTTTCCGCTGGCGGCTTCAAATGCTTTCACCACTTCCAATACGCTGTTGCCTTTGCCGGTGCCCAGGTTGATGGCGTGCCAACCGGTTTGGTGGGTAAGGAACTTCAGCGCCTCCAAATGGCCTTCAGCCAAATCCATGACATGGATATAGTCGCGCACCCCGGTCCCGTCTGGCGTGGGATAGTCATTGCCAAAGATATTCAGGTAAGGCAACTTGCCGGTAGCGACTTGCGCCACGTAGGGCATCAGGTTGTTGGGAATGCCGCTGGGGTCTTCGCCGATCAGGCCTGACTCATGCGCTCCTACGGGGTTGAAGTACCGCAGACATGCGATCCGCCAAGTCGTGTCTGTTTTGGCAACATCGGCGAGAATTTCTTCAATGTGCAGCTTGCTGCGGCCGTAGGGGTTGGTGGCGCTGGTGGAGTGCTCTTCGTCAATCGGCAGATATTGCGGGTCGCCATAGACAGTGGCGCTGGAGCTGAACACCACAGTTTTGACATCGGTTGCCACCATGGCCTGCAGCAGGCTGATGGTGCCTTGGACGTTGTTGGCGTAGTAGTCGATGGGCTTGGCGACCGATTCGCCGACGGCTTTGAGGCCGGCAAAGTGGATCACAGCGGCGATTGCGTGGGTTTTGAGCGTTTCGGTGAGCAGCGCCGTGTCGCGAACATCTCCTTCAACGAGCGTAATGGGCTGGCCGGTGATCTTTTCCAACTGTTGCACGACATCAGGCTGGCTGTTGCAGAAGTTGTCGTACAGCACGACGCGATGCCCAGCTTGGGTGAGTACCACGGCCGTATGGCTGCCGATGTAGCCGGTGCCGCCAGTGAGCAGAATGTTCATGAAGCGGATTTCTCTTCGAGTGCGCACGCAGGCCTTTCTGTCATAGCGGTGTTTTGGCGAGTATCGCATTCCTGCATTCCACGGAATTCGCCCAGATCGGGCAAGTACCCTGAAGTATTGGCCGGGACTGTGGCGTCTTTGTGTGCGAAGCGGCGAAGCGTGCTCATCCCTGCCCTTCCTGTGCAGCCAGCTCGGCGCGCATGGTTTCGATTTCGCTTTTCAGGGCGAGGTATTCGGCTTCCTTGCGGGCGAGGTAGGCGCGGGTGA
>JAIOJM010000387.1 GCA_019911785.1 Sulfuricella sp.
AGCACCAGGTCGAAGCGATCGCCGGGGTCGGCGGCGAGAGAATCAGACACCGCAATCGGCTCGAACTCCTGGCTGCCGATGCCGTGCAGCAGCATATTCATGGCGCACAGCCGGGCAGTGGCCTGCACCAGCTCCCAGCCCTTGAAGCTTTCCCCTCGAAGCTTCTTTTTCTCCGCTGTAGTCATGTTGGGGTTGTGCTTCACCACATAATCATGCGCCGCCAGCAAAAATCCGCCGGTGCCACAGGCTGGGTCGCAGATAGTCTCGCCAGGCTTGGGCGCCATGGCATCCACAATCGCCTGGATCAGCGGGCGCGGCGTGAAATACTGGCCAGCGCCAGACTTAGTATCCTGGGCGTTCTTCTCCAGCAGGCCCTCGTAGGCGTCGCCCTTCACGTCGGCGCTCATCGACACCCAGGTTTCCTTGTCGATCAAATCCACGATCAGCCGCCGCAGCTTGGCCGGGTCCTGGAACTTGTTTTGCGACTTATTGAAGATCAGGCCCAGCAAACCTTTTTGGCTGCCCAATTTCTCCAACGTATGGCGATAGTGGTCGAATAACTCATCGCCGTCCTTCTTCACTAGGCTCGGCCAGTCATAGCCGGAGGGCGCTGGGCTCTTCTGGCTGTATGGCGGCTTGCTGCGCTCGTCGGCCATCTTGAGAAACAGCAGATAGGTAAGCTGCTCGACGTAGTCGCCGTAGCTCATGCCGTCGTCACGCAGCACGTTGCAATAGTTCCAGAGTTTTTGAACGATATTTGATGGACTCACAGTGTCACCTAATATTTTGTATCGACGAGGTAGCCGATTCTTCCCGGACAAGAATAACCGCTCTTATCTTTGTGTGGCTTCAATACGGAATCGTGAGATTGCCGAATAAATTTCCTTCCACAGTATGTGCATTCATACACGTACTTGGGGCCGTTAGGCACAGGTTTATACAGCGGCTTTGCCTTGACCTGCCGAGGACGTCCGACCTGGGCCGCAAAATCCACTAGCGCCCGATTGGACGCAGGTGGTGCAGAAATCATTCCGGCCGGCGTCAACTCGATTAGATATCGCGGAATGAACGACACCTGCGTCGCCTCGGCACCCTGAATCCTATCGACCCGGTAGGATCGTGGTTCGCCAGTCTCATGTTTCACCGCATACAAGAGCAGGTTGCCATCTTGGGTACGCCGCAAAGAATACGGTTCAATCAACCTTCTAGAGCCCTGATAGGTCAAGTCCACGCACAGGCGGTTAGCGGCCGCAAAGCGAATGATCTCAAAGGGTGTAGCAGTGTGCCACGCTTGGGACATAGCGGGTGGCCGCCACGCTTCATCAACCGCGCCAGCCCCGGACACTTGAATCGATGACTTGATGGCTTTTTCCGTGACGCCATGCAGCCAGTCAAAAACGCCGGGCAGTTCCTGCCAGAATTGCTCGAATGGCGGCAATACCGGCAATTGATGCGCCAGCATGTTTCCCCACTCCGCTTCCAGCTCAGCCCGGGCAGGCTGGTTGTCCACGGTCTGCATCGTTGGAACTTCAATACCCTTGAATTCACACTTCTGTTCAAGCGTGCTGAACACTAACGAACGATCTGGCCTGAGTTCGTCGTGACGATACAGATGAACTACGTCGTACAAATCACGCGGCCTCTCTCGCTCAGCCAATGCCCGAATCTTCTCGGCAAAAACCTCCTCGAAGGAATAGCACCTAACATGGATGCCGTTTGCTGGCCTGTCCGAATAAGGATGGTGAACTTCTCTTGTCGCGGGCTCCAATACCAACAACTCATCGTCAGTCAAATCCAGCTTGATACGTGGCGCATCTCCACGCCGCTGCATCGGGCCGCGATATCCGATCTTCCCCTCTGCGGAAGAATTGCCACGCGGATTCGTATAGACCTCGAATCGTATGGTTTCGGCTGGCACCTCAATGCCAGCTTGGTCATAAATCCATGCGGATATCTGATTGAAGGTCGCCAGGAGAAATGGCTCTAAAAGATGCTCGGGGTTAGTGAGCGTAAAATCCAGGTCTTCGGAAAAACGGTAAGTCTCGAAGTAACATTTCTTCAAGCATGTTCCGCCCTTGAATACCCAGCTTTGGCCGATCTCCGGGTGCGCTGCTATTCCGGCAAGCACCCAGCCAAGCACATAGTCCTTTTCAATCACATTCGACGCAAGCCCAAACTCGCGCGAAAAATCCCTGATTTCCTGTCGATCAATCACAGCACTATCCCTCCAGCCACCGCTGCGATACCCACAGCCGCCACCGCGTCACCAGTTTGGCGTTTTCCAATGCAGGGTCGAGCTTGGCATTACCCGTGGTCAGCCGTTCACGGCACTGCGCGATTGCCTCCTCGTCAGCGGGGGAGCACTTCTCCAGCAAGAACCCCAAGCGCTTGAAAACCGCCCCGTTACCCAGCCGGCTTGCATACTCGAGCAGCAGATTGAGGTCTTTTTTTTCTGACTTGAGGTAGTTCTTCAACATATCCACCGTCGAGCGTATCCCTCCACCCAGTTGAGGATCGCTCAACATATCGAGCATCGTCCGCGTCGGGTCAGAGACATCGACTTTCACCTGCCCCCGCCACACAGACTTCATCCCAAACAGCGCTTTCTCCTGCACCGACCGCAGCAGGAAATCGGTTTGTTTTATCGTTGGCTTCCGATCTCTGGGGCGTTGTGTGGTCACCACCACCACCGTACGAAAAATCTGCTCCGTCAAATCCCAATACTCGGCAGCGCTCCAACCGCCGATGTAGCAAGGGCCGTACAACTGCGCGGCAATGATCCACGGATCCTCCAAAGGCACATCCGATGTCCTGGATTCCAGTGGCACCGGCACGTAAAGGCCGCGGCGGACACGTGACAACCAGCCCGCCTTTGCCCACCGCGCCAGCATTTTGGCCGTGTGTATCGTCGGCAGGCGAAGAGCCTCAGCCGCTTGCGCAACCGAAACCGTACCTTTTGTCGCACGCAATACCGCCGACAAGCGTTCACGGTCTGCTTTTCCTAGCCCTTTAAGAGGTTCCATAATCGATATGCAATATGTCGAAATTCATCCAAAAGAAGAATTCACGCACACATAATATACTTTTTAGGCAAAGATAACTATATTCAGCAAGCAGTAGTTCATTTATTTGATGAATTATTGCGTATTTGATATATCTACTGGTTGCTGCCGCCCAATTCCACGCCACTGCCTCATCCAGCTTCGGATCGTCACAGGCAAGCAGCTACGCGCCCCCGACCAGCCCCTGCAACTCCTTCAAGGTCCGGCCGCCAGCATCCTTCCACTCAATCCGGCCATTTGCACTCCGGCCGAGGATGACGGCCGCCGCCGTGGAAGGCGAACTGAACGCATAGTCCTGCGCAAAGCAGTAATGATCGCCATCGCGCTGAAGCACCCCATTGCCGATCAACTCCTGGCGCAGATCGTACATGCCGCGCACGTACAGCTGCATGGAAGGCACGCTCTCGCCCACCGCCAGCGAACCTGCCTTGACCACAAAGCCCTGGGTCGCCTCGTAGCCGCTGGCGCTCACCCCTTTGCCGCGGCAAGCCAGCAACGTATCCGCCACCGCTGCGGCCATCGGCACAGTCTGCTCGAAAGCATGAATGCCCAGCACCGGCAGCATGCCCAGCATGTTTTCCAGAAACACTTGCATGTCAGCGCAATCCGCCTCCGAAAGACTCGGCTCGGCGGGTTGATTGGCGTTATCCAGCGGCAGCCGTTTGGCGGCATTCGCCAGCCGGATCAAATTGGCCTCTAGAAACTGCACGTGCGCCTTGTTCAACTGGCCCGGCGCAGCAACGAAACACACCGCCCGATTCCAGAAATCCTTCTGTGCATAATGGCTCTCCAGCCGAGGGCGCACCGGGTCACCCTCGCCGAGGTACAGCATCTCGCCCTCGCCATTCTCGCGCGGCCCCAGCAAGAGATACACGCCGGTCTGGCCCAGCTCGGCGCGCTGTTTTATCTTGGGCAACAAGGCGCGCGGAAAAACGATCGCCTTGCCCACCCAGTTGGAGCGCTCCACCACGCGCAGTCCATCCGGGTCGCCATCGGCGACGAAGATGCGGAGGGAGAAGGGTTTCAGCGTGCTCATTTTTCTATGGCTTCGATAATTGGCTTAAATGGATGGTTGGTGGCGATTGCTTCAGCAACGCGTAGGGCGTTGCAGTAGTTCCAGAGTCTTGGGGGATGGCAAATGTGTTCATGGGGAATCGTCAGGCCGCCAAGCTCTTCAAACCGCGGTCTATGTAAGAAACAGCGGATTCTTGTGGCAAGTTCAAGCAGTCGGAGAAGAAAAATGCCTCGGTCCCTTTGTACGCCTTTGCAGCGTTGTACTGAAGACTGTAAAGAAAAGAGCGTCGCAAGGAATAGTGCTTTAATATCTCTGGCACCCCATCATACGACACCACCCAATGATGCTTAATTTCGCGTTGTATGACCTGTGCGATACGCGCATGATCTTCTGGGTCGTAGTGGTTTAGATATAGCCGATCTGCCTTGTGAAAATACGGCGGATCACAGTACACCAAAGTATTCGCTGGAAGTCTGGGTACGTACTTGAGAATAAATTTCTCAGCATCCCAGTTCTTTAATGTGATTGCCGATTTTCTTGACGCAATAGCCTCAATGCGGCTGATCAACTCATTACGAGGGAAACGCACATCCATTTTCCACTCCCCTTCTTGCTTCAGACCACCAATCACCCCACCTGTCAAAATTCCTGAGCGGTTGCATCGATTTAGATAAAACACACTGAAGCCGACATCAATCTGTTCAAACTCGGCTTGACGCGAAAATATATCTTTCTGCCGTCGCCATTCATCAATAGTCATTGATGCCCGTGATATTCGGCGGCATAACTCCTCCGGATTCGATAACACTGAATGCCAAAAAGCATGAATACCAGCACAGGAATCGTTGAGATGAATGCGCTCGGCCTTGCCACTCAGTAGTAGCTCTATCGCAATGCCAGCTCCCCCCGCGTATGGTTCTACATAGTGCCCACCATACAGGGAGTTTTCCTTCATTATTTCCAAAATAAATGGAGCAAGTTTTTGCTTGCCACCTGGGTAGCGCAGAGGGGTCTTGTATCGGCTCATATATTTTTTCTCTAAGTGTCGAAGCGCGGGGGCTTAGAAGTTAACGGTTCATCTCTTCAAGTAGCGGAAAAATATTGCCGAACACGGTGCTGATATGAGTCTCGTCAACAGTAAATTTTGGGTTGTGTACGAGTTGATTCAGCGACGTAACGGAAAGGATGCCCTCTTTCTTCGCAAGCTCGGTCATGGCCCCATGCAGTGCTTTTATCATTGGCTTATCCTTGCTGTTTTTTGTTAAGTGGTTACTAATATCCCGCAGCACATCAACTAGCGCGCGATCTTCCCCGGTCACTTTCGTCGTGGCAAGGCCGCCGGTGGCGGCATGATCTATGCAGTATGCTTTGGCTGATATCTCAAACATGCTTCTCAGTAGAAAACAAAATGCATGAGGATGTTTGTTGAGAACAAGGAGCCTAGCCTCTTTTAGTAGCGTCACGAGCTTTTCCCGATTCTTTCCTCTCGGGGTAAAGCTTTTTAGCGCCCGCATAACAGCCTTCGGATCGTCCGTCGAGACTGCTTTGGCATTCTTCCCACCGCTGGCAGTTGAAGTGGTGGTTGCGCTCGTTCCTCCCGAACTTCCTGCCGACGTCGTGGTTGGACTCGTGGTGCCTCCGGTCCCAGATGCCGTTGATGTCGCGGCAGCAGCTTTGCTGGGGGCAGGGATACCATACGTTTGCCCAAAATCCTCAGTTTCATCGCGTAACTTTTTAAAATCGAGGATTCCTGAGCCAATATCTCTGACGATGTTTTCCAAGACGGTTCTGTGCTTAGCTTTCCCTGGATACTGATCGGACAGTTCACGTGATGTCGCCAAGCCCAATCTTGATGCAAGTTTCTTGATGGCTTCCTCTAATACCGTTAGGGGATATTCACCACCCCATCGTTCACGTTGCTGCGCGTTGACGTTTTTCCCGTCTTGCAAATACTTTTCAAGGAGATCTAGCGCTGGCTCACTTACTCCATTCCTGTCGCGGTTGTGACGCGCCCTCGCTATTGCGTTCCATTTGTCGCGTCCGGCTTTTTCCCCTTTGCCATGTGTCAGGGTCACAATCTTGTCTACAAGCTCAGCTTCGCCCGAATCATAGATCGCGCAGGGCACTTCCCTATTAGAAGCTTTCCAATTCTTGGAGGCGCTAGCGATTTGTTCTTCTATGTGAGAAGGGAGAACGGATTCATCCAGCTTGATATAGCCATAAATCAGCTTGAGCGCCCCTATACGGCGATTGCCTTCCTTAACGACCAATTTGTTTCCATCCTTTCCGCCCTTCAAGACGATGATGTTTTCAGTCGGGTGGTAACCGTCCGCTAACAGGCTTTCCATGAGCGCCCAAAACCAATCCGGATTTATAGAAATCATTGCATGCACCGCACTGATTTCATTTTTCTGGGGAACTGTACGAAAGTTATTCAAATCAAGCTTCAATTGCTTGACTGGAAGAAGACTGGTTGTTGGCATATTTTTCTCCTCACTCGTAAAGGTTGGTAGCGCTACAACAAGATTGTCTGACGCCGGGGACTCTTGAACGCCCCCGATAAAATTGACTGACGGAGGCGTTCGGCGCGCTGGAGGTTGGCGTTGACTTGAGCTTCAGCTTCGTCAGTGAGAGAAAAGCGGAGTTCAAGTTCGTTAACAATTGCTCGTTGTTCAGCCAGCGGGGGAAATGGAACAGCTACATTTTGAAGGACATCCAGATTGATGTTTTTCTGCGCAGTCGCAGGTGCGAATTGCTCTAAATTTTCCTTAGCAGTTCGGATAAAAAATTCGACGTATCGTGTTGTTATCGTGTCTGTGCTCAGGAAACCAACGATGCTGTCTGGAAAACAGGCATCAAATGCCAATATCCCTGTTTCAGCAATGTTTGCCGCGATGGTGATGCACAGCGTTCCAGCCGGCCATAGCCTGCTTTGTTTAAGTCCGAAGTTGCTATAGGTCTGGCTATATTCACGTATCGTTCCCCCAGATTTCCGTACGTCGCCCGTCTGAATAAATGGGTAAGGACCGCCGTATAGCCGTTCATCATCGCGCGGACGATGTTTG
>JAIOJM010000388.1 GCA_019911785.1 Sulfuricella sp.
AGCACCAGGCCGGCCACCACCGCGACGATAGTGGCGAAGGCCACGGCCGCAACGAAGGCGAGCATGAAGTTGCCGAGCAGGGAGTTTTCGCCGCCGCCCAGGTATTGCGCCAGGAGCGGGCCGGCCATGTTGCCGCCGGGGTCGATCGAGGCGATCTTGTCCGGGCCTACCAGCATCGCGGCACCGGTGCCGAGGAACAGGGTCAGCACGTAGAAGCCGCCGATGATGCCCATCGCCCAGATCACGGAAACGCGCGCGGCCTGGGCCGTCGGCACGGTGAAGAAGCGCATCAGGATGTGCGGCATGCCGGCGGTGCCGAGCACCAGCGCCATGCCGAGGGAGATCTGGTCGATCGGGCTCTTCAGGAACAGGCCGGGCTCAAGGAAACGCTGGCCGAGTTCTTCCGGCGTCATGGTGGCAGCGGCATTGCCCAACAGCTTGGCGACTTGAGCCTGTACCTTGGTGTCGCCCACCACCGCTTGCAGGTAGCCGGGCAGGCTGAAGCCGTAGGGTGCCCACACCAGCATCACCAGCAGGATGGACGCCATCACCAGCAGCACGGCCTTGGTGATCTGCACCCAGGTGGTGGCTTTCATGCCGCCGAACACGACGTAGGCCAGCATCAGGATGCCGACGCCGATCACCGAGATTTCGTAGTCGATACCGATCAGGGTCTTGATCAGCACGCCGCCGCCGACCATTTGCGCGGTCAGGTAGAAGGTGGACACGGTGATGGTGGACAGCGCCGCCACGGTCTTGGTCTTCTTCGGGTCGTTGCGGAAGGCCAGGATGTCGCCCATGGTGTATTTGCCGATATTGCGGCAGGGTTCGGCGATCACCAGCAGCACGGTGATGTAGGCCACCAGCCAGCCTACCGAGTACATGAAGCCATCGTAGCCGTAGAGCGAGATCAAACCGGCGATGCCGAGGAAGGATGCGGCGGAAAGATAGTCGCCGGCAATCGCCCAGCCGTTCTGGATGCCGCTGACCGAACGTCCGGCGGCGTAGAATTCGGAGGTGGTGTGAGTGGTGCGCGCCGCCCAGTAGGTGATCGCCATGGTGATGGCAATGATCACGCCGAACACGGCGAAGGTCATCCACTTGTACTCGTCGGCGACCGCTCCGCCACCCGCCGCGAAGGCAGAACCGCTGGCGAGCAGCGCGGCGGCGGATAATCCGAGCTTATTGAGGGTTTTTGTCATGTCAGGTTCCCATCTTGTGCGCGTCGTTAATGATTTCCTGCGCCATGGTGTCGAATTCGGCGTTGGCCTTTTTCGAGTAGACGTAGGCGATGGTCCAGGCCACGATGAATTCCGACAGCGCGAACAGGATGCCGACGTTCACCACGCCCCACACCTTGATCTTGAACAGATCCTGGTAATAGGCGGCGCCGATCGGCAACAGAAAGTAATAGATAATCGAGAAAATCATCAGTCCCCAAAGGAAAAATATTTTCTTCTTGTGCAGTGCCTGGAACCGGGGGTCCGCATCGATCGCGGCCCAGTTCATGCTGGGTTTTGACATTTCAACTCCTCCAACTAAAATTGTCCGAATGCCCACACAGGGCAGACCCTGTGTAGACTTGCCGCCATGCTACACAAGCATCCTTACACAAACCTTACGGCCGGTTTGCCGGAGAAAACGAGCCTGACATGCGCATCCTGATTGCCGAAGACGATGAAGTCCTGCGGGACGGCCTGTGCCGATCCATGCGCCAGCTCGGTTACGCGGTGGACTATGCCGACAACGGCAAGGAGGCCGTCCAGGTATTGCAGAGCGAGTTGTATGATCTGGTCATCCTCGATCTGGGATTGCCCAGGCTCGACGGCCTGAGTGTCCTGAGGCAGATGCGTATGCTCAACCAGCATGTGCCGGTGATTATCCTGACTGCCCGCGACGGGGTGGAAGATCGAGTCAAGGGACTGGATCTCGGTGCCGACGATTACCTGACCAAGCCGTTCAGCCTGCCGGAACTGGAGGCGCGGGTGCGCGCACTGTTGCGGCGCGGACAGTGCGGCAACAGCCCAATGATGGTATACGGGGTGCTGGCTTTTGACAGCGTCGGACGCCGCGTGACCATGCACGGCGAAACCGTCGAGCTTTCCCCGCGCGAGATGGGGGTGCTGGAAATCCTGCTGGCGCGGGTGGGCAAGGTGGTGAGCAAGGAACAGTTGCTGGAGCGCCTCTACGGCCACGACGAGGAAGCCAGCAGCAACGCCATCGAGGTCTATGTCCATCGTCTGCGCAAGAAGGTCGAGGCCGCCGGCATCACCATCCGCACCATCCGCGGGCTGGGCTATTTGCTCGACAAGATTTAATAAATGGTAATGGGTGATGAGTAATGAAGCAACCCTCAATACTCCACCCATTACCCATTACCCATTACCCATTACCCATTACCCATTACTCATTACTCATTACTCATTACTCATGGCCCCAATTTCATGAACGAAGACATCCTTTCCCTGCGCGATCACTTGATGAACTGGCTGCTCACGCCGCTGTTCGTACTGTGGATATTCAGTACGGCGGCAGGCTTCATCGCGACGCTTAACTACGCCAACCAGCCGTACGATCTTGCCCTGATCGAGCGGGCGCAGTCCTTGGCCGGGCAGATGAAGCTGGGCAGCCAGGCGGGTTTTGATCTCCCCGCGGTAAAGATGCAGCCCCCGGTAGCCGAAACCGGCGACCGCACTTTCTATACCGTGTCCACGTCCGATGGCCGGGTCATCGCAGGCAATGTCAGGCTCCCCCGGCCGCATGTGGTCCTGGTCAGCAAGAACGAGCCGGTGTTCAGCGATGGCGAATTCAAGGGGGAGAAAGTCCGCATGGTCAGCCTGCACTACTTTCATGCGCCGGCCGATCCCAATGCCTACGTGCTGTTGCAGATGGCAGAAACCGTGGGCAAGCGCCAGGCGCTGACGCGCGGCATCCTCGGCAATATCGTCATCCCCCAGATCCTGCTGATCGTGATGGCGGTGGGGGCGGTGTGGTATGCCCTGAAGCGCGGGCTGATGCCGCTGGAACACCTGCGCCGGGAAGTGGCGCAGCGCTCGCGTGACGATGTCAGCCTGCTCGACGAAAAGAAAGCGCCGTTGGAGGTGCGGCCGCTGATCGACGCAGTCAACGATCTGTTGCAGCGGCTGAAGCAGGCGATGGATTCGCAGAAGCGTTTCGTTGCCGATGCCGCGCATCAGTTGCGTACTCCCTTCGCGGGGCTGAAAACACAGGCGGAGCTGGCGCTGCGCGAGTCCGATCCGGAGCAGGTGCGCCATGCGCTGCGGCAGATACTGACCAGCGCGGAGCGCTGTAGCCACTTGGTGAATCAGCTGCTTTCGCTGGCGCGCAACGAGCCGGGCGGGCATACCTACAGCTCCTTCGGAACCCTGGAGCTGAACCGGCTGGCGCAGGAAACCGCCATGCAATGGGTGCCGGAAGCGCTGAAGAAAAACATCGACCTGGGCTTCGAGGGCTCGAATCAAGTCCTCCCGGTGCGGGGCGACGCCATCGGCTTGCAGGAGATGATCGGCAACCTGCTCGACAACGCCATCCGCTACACTCCGCCCGGCGGCACGGTAACGCTGCGTGCCGGCTACGAAGCGGGCGGCGCGACGCTGTACATAGAGGACAACGGGCCGGGCATTTCCGAGGAACATCGCGGGCAGGTATTCGAGCGCTTCTACCGCATCCTCGGCAGCGGCCAGGTTGGCAGCGGCTTGGGGCTGGCGATCGTGCGTGAAGTGGTCAATCTGCACGAAGCGCGGATCAGCCTCGGGGCTGGGACGAATGGCAAGGGCACCTTGGTGACGGTGAATTTTCCGCACCACAGCGCAGTTTGACAGCTGGCTAAAACTGGAAGTATTTCTCCAGTGTCGCCTGCAGCTTGCGCGCTTGGCGGAAAGCCTCTTTCAGGATGCGGCGATCGAGGTCGTTGAGGCTGTCGGGGTCGATCTTGTTGGATAGCGCCGCGCCACGTTCGTCCTGCTCGTGCTGTGTCCGCAGGCGCAGCAACTGGATGAACAGGAAGGCGTCGATCCAGGCTTCCAGCGTGGCAGGATCGATCTGCCATTGCGCGCCGGATGCGCGTAGCCGGCGAATGGTGCTGGTTTCGCCGGTTCCGGCATACAGGCTGAATATCCGCGCCGCATCGACGAACGGGGTGATGCCGTTGAGCTTGAGGTCGAGGGTATGTTCCTCGCCCACCACAAAATCGCGTACCAGTCCGAGAGGGGGGTGATTGGCCAGTGCGTTGACTGCCATGTGTCTGAGAAACAGCCGATTTTCCTTGATCGTTGAATGCAGCCAGATGCGTAGTTCTTCAGCCAGTGCGTGCTTGCCGAACAGCGGCCGGAAATCGAAGAAAATCGTCGCCTTGAGCAGGACTGGCGCATCGCCACGGTGTATCCACCCTGAGAAGGTGTCCTTCCATTCGCCCAGCGACAGGCACCACTGCGGGTTGCTCGCCATGATGTTGCCCTTGCACAGGGGAAAGCCGCAGGCATCGAGCGCCTCGTTGATGCGCCGGGCGATCGGCAGGAGCTGAGCGCGGACCTGCTCGGCAGTCGCCCCCTCGGGTACCTGAAAAATGATGCCGTTATCCTGGTCGGTATTCAGCGTCTGTTCGTATCGCCCCTCCGAACCGAGCGCGATCCAGCAGAATCCCGCGCATAGCGGACTCTCCATGATGCCCGCCGCCGAGCACTCCATCTCGATAATTCGCACCGTCAACAAATCGTTCAGGGTGGAGATGAACTGCGTCAGCTGCTCCGCCGCCACCCCCTGCGCCATCATGTTGTGGGCGAGCTGGCGGATATCGCCGGCGGCATGCTGCAACGCGACGATATCGTTTGCCCCGCGGATGGCTGCGCTGATCTGGCGCAGACCCACCCGCTGCAGCGTAAACAAATCCTTCTCCGAAATGATGCCGACCAGCTTCCCGTCCTGCGTCACCAG
>JAIOJM010000389.1 GCA_019911785.1 Sulfuricella sp.
GGTAATGCCCACCATCGACCGCGTGTCGAACAAGCCTTACAAGTGGAAAGTCGGTATGGCACAGCTCAGCAAGGTGGCCAACGTCGAAAAAATGATGCCGAAAAACTTCATCACCAAGGATGGCTTTGGCATCACCGAAAAGTGCCGTGAATATCTGTCACCCCTGATCAAGGGCGAGGACTACCCGCCCTACAAGGATGGCCTGCCACAATACGTTCGGCTCAAGAACGTAGCGGTGCCGAAGAAGCTGGGCGAATTCAAGCTTTAAGCCCTGGGAGTTAATAATGAACTTGCTGCTGAAAAAACCGTTTTACCGGCTCAGTGGCAAGTTTCTTTCCCGCAGGTGCAGCTCGTCTGGTGCATTTCGCGGGATTCATCCGGACTAAAAGCTGAATCCTAGATATATTAAATTTGTTCTGGGTCAGTGTTTGTAAAAAAAGTAGTTTGAGTTTTCGGGTGTTTGGTATGAGGGCATTTGGCCGGCCCTGATCGGCCGGCTTAACTTGGGGGAGAAAAAATTATGTCAGGTGGACTGGGATTTGCGCTGTTATGTGCAATTGCGGCGCTTCTATATGGAGCGGTTTCGATTAAGTGGATTTTGGGCTTGCCGACCGGCAACGATCGCATGCGGGAAATTGCCGCTGCGGTCCAGGAAGGGGCTCAGGCCTATCTGAACCGGCAGTACACCACCATTGGTGTCGTTGGTGCGATTCTGCTGGTGGCCATTTTTGTGGCACTGGGTTGGCAAACCGCCGTCGGCTTCGTCCTCGGTGCAGTCCTGTCTGGCCTGACGGGTTATATCGGCATGAACGTATCGGTACGCGCCAACGTGCGCACCGCGGAAGCCGCCAAGGATGGTCTTAACGCCGCCCTGAACGTGGCCTTCAAGGGTGGCGCGATCACCGGCATGCTGGTGGTTGGCCTGGGTCTCCTCGGCGTGGCGGGCTATTACGCTTTCCTCACCATGGCGATAGGCACCACCACCGCTCAAGCAACTCATGCTCTGGTGGGTCTGGCCTTCGGCGGCTCGCTGATTTCCATCTTCGCCCGTCTTGGCGGCGGCATCTTCACCAAGGGCGCCGACGTCGGTGCCGACCTGGTGGGCAAAGTCGAAGCCGGCATCCCCGAGGACGACCCGCGCAACCCGGCGGTGATCGCCGACAACGTCGGTGACAACGTCGGCGACTGCGCCGGCATGGCCGCCGACCTGTTCGAAACCTACGCCGTGACCATCATCGCCACCATGCTGCTGGGCGGACTGCTGATTACCGGTTCCCCCGAAGCGGTGATTTATCCGCTGGTGCTGGGCGGCTTCTCGATCGTCGCTTCCATCATCGGCACTTTCTTCGTCACGGCGCGTGAAGGCGGCAAGATCATGAACGCGCTGTATCGCGGCCTGATCGTTTCCGGCGTATTGGCGGCCATTGCCTTCTATCCCATCACCACCATGATGTTGGGCGAGGGCGTGATGATTGACGGCAAGCTGGTTTCGTCGATGAACCTGTACTTCGCTGCATTGATCGGTCTGGGTCTGACCGCTGCCATGGTGTGGATTACCGAGTACTACACCGCGACCGAGTTCAGCCCGGTGCGTCATATCGCCGAGGCTTCCACCACCGGTCACGGCACCAACGTGATCGCCGGTCTGGGCGTTTCCATGAAATCGACCGCCGCACCGGTGCTCGCCGTGTGTCTGTCCATCTGGGGTGCCTACGAGCTGGCAGGCCTGTACGGCATCGCCATTGCTGCAACCTCGATGCTGTCCATGGCCGGCATCATCGTGGCACTCGACGCTTACGGTCCGATCACCGACAACGCCGGCGGTATTGCCGAAATGGCCGGCTTGCCCGATTCCATTCGCAACATCACCGATCCGCTCGACGCCGTGGGTAACACCACCAAGGCCGTGACCAAGGGCTACGCCATCGGTTCCGCCGGTCTGGCAGCGCTGGTGCTGTTTGCGGACTACACCCACGCCTTGAGCGTCAATGCCCTGGCTGCTGACGCCAGTGCGGTTGCGATGACCTTCGACCTGTCCAACCACATGGTGATCATCGGCCTGTTCATCGGCGGCATGGTGCCCTACCTGTTCGCCGCCATGGGCATGGAAGCGGTCGGTCGCGCTGCCGGTTCGGTGGTGGTCGAAGTGCGCCGCCAGTTCAAGGAAATCCCCGGCATCATGGAAGGCACCGGCAAGCCGGAATACGGCACCTGCGTCGACATG
>JAIOJM010000390.1 GCA_019911785.1 Sulfuricella sp.
TGCCGACCGGCTCAACATCAGGCGCATCGAACTGGTCGGCCAGAACCCCTACGACGACGAGGTGTTCGCCTATTACCGCCATCTTGCCGGGGAGCGCGACCGCAAGCACATCGACCAGGCCGAATCCCAGTCGCTGATGCGGAAAAAACTGGCCGAGGTGCGCACCCGCTACCGGCAGGATCCGGGCAAAACCGGCAAGACCCCAGTGTTCACCAATTTCCTGATGGAGCTGTACGGGCTGCCGCCGCTGTGACCGCTTGGGCGACTACAGTATTGCTGATCATCGCCGCAATGGCCGCCGCCTTCCCCTTGCTCGTCCGCATCGGCTTCCGCGCACCGCGCATCATCGAACAGGGCAGCCCGGAACAGCACGGCCTGGCGTACCGGGAAGTCTCGATCCCGACCGAGAACGGCAAGCACCTGTTCGCCTGGTTCGTCCCGCCTCCGGCTACCGGCCCCGCCCCAGCCGTGGCCGTGCTGCACGGCTGGGGCGGCAACGCCGAAATGATGCTGCCGCTGGCGCAGCCGCTGCATCGTGCCGGCTATGCCGTGCTCCTGTTCGACTCGCGCAACCATGGCCGCAGCGATAACGACGGATTTTCTTCCATGCCGCGCTTCGCCGAGGATCTGGAGCACGCGCTCGACTGGCTGGCGTTGCAGCCCGACGTGGACGCCGCCAGGCTGGCCGCGCTGGGGCATTCGGTGGGTGCCGCAGCGGCGCTCCTGGTCGCCTCGCGCCGCCGCGATCTGGCCGCGGTGGCGAGCATTGCCGCCTTCGCCGATCCGGAAAGCATGATGCGGCGATTCCTCGCCGCGCATCACGTTCCCTATTTCCCGCTCGGCCGCCCTGTGCTGCGCTACGTCCAGCACGCCATCGGCCACCGCTTCAGCGACATCGCCCCGCGCAATACCATCCGGCAGGTGCGCTGCCCGGTGCTGCTGGTGCACGGCAGCGACGATGCCACCGTGCCGGTCGAGGATGCCATGGCGATCTACGCCCGGCGGCCCGGCGACCAGGTTCGTTTGCTGATCCTGGCCGGCGACCACGATACATCCCGCGAGGCGGAGCGCCATGCCGGGGAATTGATTGATTTCCTCGATCAGGCGCTTGGGCGGGGGATCACCGATCAGCCCAGGCTCAACGCCACGTAGCGGACATCCGTCACCTCAAGTTCTTCCTTCCCGCCCGGCGTCTGCAGGCTGATCACGTCGCCCTCGCGCGCCTTGAGCAGCGCACGAGCCAGAGGCGAAACCCAGCTGATCCGGCCGCGCCCGGCATCGGCCTCGTCCACGCCGACGATGCTGTAGGTGTGTTCCACGCCATCCCGGCCGCACACCGTCACGGTGGCGCCGAAGAACACCTGGTCGCATTCCTCGCGCGCGCCTGGGTCGACCACCTCGGCGTTGTCCAGGCGCTTGGAGAGGAAGCGGATGCGCCGGTCGATCTCGCGCAGCCGCTTCTTGCCGTAGATGTAATCGCCGTTTTCCGAACGGTCGCCGTTGGAGGCGGCCCAGGTGATGGTCTTCACCAGCGCCGGACGCTCCGCCTTCCAGAGCTGGTCGAACTCGTCCTTGAGGCTCTGGTATCCCGCCGGGGTGATGTAGTTCTTCAGCCCCAGCGGCAGTTGCTGCGCCGACTCGAGATCTTCCTCCTCAGTGTCGTCGTTCTCGCGGGTAAAAGCTTTGCTCATTGATTCTGTTCCAGTTCTTCCAGTGCCTCGATGGCGATTTCGCGCACTTCCCTGTCCTCGTCGTCGAGACAGGCGCGCAACCAGGGCGCCACTTGCCGGCCGCCGATCAGCGACAGGAAATGGCAGGCATCGGCCCGGGTGAGCGCGTCGCCATTCCTGGCCAGCGCCCCCAAATCGGGAATCATCGTTTCGGCAAGTCCGCTGCCGCTTAGTTCCTCGAGCACCGCGCCTATCCCCAGGCGCACCGCCATGCCGGCATCCGGCCTTTCCATCAGGCGCACCAGCGCCCGCAACCGGGCCGGCTCCTGCCGCGCCATCTCCTCCACCTTGGCGCGGCGGCCGCTGGTCAGCATCTGAAAGAAATAGTCCGCCATGCCGTCGAGGCTGTCGGCCTGTTCGGCCCAACGGCGCAGTTCGGCGGGCGTCTGCGCACCCTCCAGCTCGAACGGGCCGATCCTTGCCCAAGGTACGGTCCTCGCGCCCAGTTCTGCCGCGCGCTCCGGGTGAATCGCGACATTGACCGCTTCCAGCCGCCCGATCACGCCCTCCTTGAGCAGGCCGCTCAACCCCTCCAGCACTGCCGGGCAATGCGGGCAGCCGGGCGCGAGCAGCAGCAGGGCATCGGGAATAATGTTTTGATTCATGGCGTTCACCTGAGGGCACTTCTAAAAATCCAGATTTCATCCCAACTGCTGCGTTGCGGAAAAAATTCCTTGCTTACATATCAACCATATGCGGCGCTGCGGAGTTTTTTCCGCGCCTTGCATTTGGGCGAACTCTGACTTTTTAAAAGCGCCCTTAAACAACATCCTCGACAGTAGACTATATTAGCACTTAATGATATTTTATCGAATTGCGCCGGGGAGCCAGAGTCCCGTCCTTGGCGCCCATCATTTTTCTGGAGAAACCAGCATGGCAACAGTTGACCTTAACCAGGGCAATTTCGAGGGTACCGTCGTTGGCAATGACATCGTGATCGTGGACTTCTGGGCGCCGTGGTGCGGCCCGTGCCGTTCCTTTGCCCCCACCTACGAGCAAATCTCGGAGAAACACCCCGACATCACCTTTGCCAAGATCAACACCGAAGAGGAAACCGATCTTGCCGGCCATTTCCAGATCCGCTCGATCCCGACCCTGATGGTGTTTCGCGAAAAGGTGGTGATCTACGCCGAAGCCGGCGCCCTGCCTGCCTCCGGGCTGGAGCAGCTGATCGAACAGGTGCGCGGGCTCGACATGGCGGAAGTGCACAAGCAGATCGAGGCCGAGGAAGCCCAGCGCGACTAGCCACCTGTCGGACTTGAAAAAATTATTGCTTGGCGTCCTGGCGGTTCAA
>JAIOJM010000391.1 GCA_019911785.1 Sulfuricella sp.
CGGTGATCCGTCCATCTTCATGGGACTCTACGATGAAGAGGCCGAGACTCAGCGCGTTGCACAGGCTCTCGAAAACAATGAAGCACCGGAAGCATTTGAAGCAACACTGAATGCAGAAGATGATGGGCTCGATTGGTTGGACTCGCTCATGGGCGGTGGCGAACAATCTTCAGCGTCTCCAGCCGAAACGCGAACGCCCCTATCACTCTTCCGTAGTGACTTTGACTATGCTCGCCACGGCCTTGAGTACCTGCACGAACATGACCGTCTAGCGAATCAGCCAAGGGCGGATGAACGCCACCAAACTATCGAGCTTCAACCAGACGATGATCTTGACCGTTTTCTGAAGCAGCAGCTTTCTCCAGAAATGCGCCCGACAGACCACGTCTATGCACTTAGTGCCAATACCGAGGTGGTGAAAAATGCCATCAAGAGTGCGCGAGATGGCGATGCCTGGCCTGCAATCCACCACCTTTGGGCGTTGCACCCCATGCTGCAGTGTCTCGACTTCAAATTGCTGTCGTTAGTCGGTCGCCAACGGGCACCCGTCATCCGATTGCCGCGTGGCATTGCCGCAGGAGAGTCTCTGGTGCTGATCTCAGCGCTGATTCCAAATCGTCGGGGTCAGCCTGTCTTGAATGACTGGTTCGCCGTGCGAGTGGGCTCCAATGGCAAGATACTGGGCGACCTGTCTTTTGAGGAACTGATTAATACAACAGGGCTGGGGCATGATGAGTTCCCTAATGCAGGCAAGCCATTTGATGCCAAAACGCTGCAGGCGCTGCTACCGCCAGCGTTGGACTATGCTGGGCTACGGATGGTGGAAACCCAAAAGCAGTTTAGCGCGATGATGCGCGAGCGGGCCGCAGAAGAACTTGCGCGCCTCGACAAATTGCGTGGCCAACACCACCAACAGCTTGAACTGGATTTCAGAGCGGGTGGCGACTTCCCATTGGCTAGATCTATCCCACATAAGCAAGCGCAACGGGCGCGCGAGATTGACGTCCAGTTTGACGAATATAAACGCTGGGTCAGTCTGACGCTGGAGCTCGACTCCCGTGCCCACATGGCCGTTGCTGCTGTATTGATTTCTTGATGGATAAAGCATGGCCTTCCCGCTAACCGGTATAGAAAACGCGAACGACTTCTACAGCCAGCACTATCTAGACGAAGTGCTGGAGCAGGATCTCAAGGATCTGTTTGCTCGCTGGCAGGAGCAGGGCAGTGCCTCACCCGTGGCGCGTCTCCGGACTATGGCCGGAGATTACTTTCGTCTGCGTGACCGCATCCTCAAGGCACGCACACTCGCCGACCGTGTTGCGCTGCTAAACGAACTGGCCGAGCAATTGCTCAACGCACTGGGTTATGCCCTGCAGCCAGAAACTATCGCCTTCGAAGATGTTGAGTTGCCGGTACTGGCTTGCTACCGTGGTGGGGACGGTCACCCGGCGCTGGTCATTGCACTGGCGCCAATGGAGATTCGTGCGACCGAAGACGAATGGTCTGTACTGAATGCAGCCCCTTTGGCACCCAGCGATTCCACTGAAATGGGCCCCACCCTTATCCCGGATATGGATTGGGAAACTGCCGCGAGCAAGATCGTCTTTGGAGATACACACCCGCCGCGCTGGCTATTGCTCCTGGGCCATGATGAATTGTTGGTGATTGAACGAGCTAAGTGGGCGCGCAAGGCGCTATTGCGATTCGAATTGCCAGAAATCTTTGGCCCGCGTGATGAAAAGCTGTTCCGCGCAGTAGCGGCGTTGGCATGCAAAGAGTCCGTCCTACCTACGGAGGGCATCGCCCTCCTCGACACGCTGGATGGCAATTCCCATAAACACGCCTACGGTGTGTCCGGCGAACTCAAGTACGCCCTGCGCGAGGCCATTGAGCTAATCGGGAATGAAGCCATTCGCCACAAGCGAGAAATCGCCAAGGAAAAACTCTATGAGCGCAACGATATCGACCTTGCGTCCGAGCTTTCCCGTGAGTGCCTTACGTTTATGTACCGGTTGCTGTTCCTTTTGTACCTGGAGGCACGCCCCGAACTGGGCTATGCGCCCATCCAGGCGGCAGCTTACCTGCGGGGGTATAGCCTGGAACATTTGCGTGACCTGGAAAACCTGTCGCTGACCACGCCAGAAGCGCTGGATGGCACATTTATCCACGAGTCGCTGCAAACGCTGTTTAAACTCATTTGGGAAGGCTTCCCCTCACAAGCTGCAGCGGCTGGCGGCTTGGATTTAGGCGGAACCCTCAATAATGGCTTCCGTCTTGCTCCCTTGCAGGGCCACTTGTTCGACCCAGCCAATCTTAAGATCCTTAACTCGGTAAAACTGCGCAATAAGGTCATGCAGAAGGTCATCCGACTAATGTCGCTCGCCGAGGCCAAGGGGCGGGGAAAGGCTGGACGCATTTCCTATGCTCAGCTTGGTATCAACCAGTTGGGCGCCGTGTACGAGGCGCTGCTGTCCTTCCGCGGCTTCTTTGCCGAAGATGACCTGTACGAGGTGAAACCCGCCGGCAAGAAAAAGGCTGATGAGGTTGAAGGAGAGGAAGAAGAACTCGAAGAAGAGGAAGCCGATAAGCGTAGTGGTGGTGGGGAAGAAACGTTCGATCCTCTGGCTCCGGCTTGGTTCGTGCCTGCCCGAGAGGCAGAACACTACACTGATGCCGAAAAGCTCTTCAACGGCGAGCCGCGTCGGCATCCCAAAGGTACCTTCATCTATCGCCTCGCGGGGCGCGAGCGCGAAAAGAGCGCATCCTATTACACCCCGGAAGTGCTGTCACAGTGCCTGGTGAAGTACGCTCTCAAGGAACTGCTGAAGGATGTCAAACAGGCAGACGACGTCCTGAAACTCACGGTCTGCGAGCCGGCCATGGGTTCGGCGGCGTTCTTGAATGAAGCCATCAATCAGCTCGCCGAGGAATACCTGCAACGTAAGCAGCAGGAGCTCGGCCAGACTATCGCCCACGATGATTACACCAAAGAAAAGCAGCGAGTGAAGATGTACATCGCCGACACCAACGTGTTCGGCGTGGACTTGAATCCCATCGCCGTGCAGCTTGCCGAGGTGTCTCTTTGGCTCAACGCCATCTTCGAGGGTGCCCACGTGCCCTGGTTCGGTATGCAACTACACAACGGTAACTCGTTGGTGGGCTGCCGCAGAGATGTGTTTTCCACTGCGCAACTTAGCCCTGGTAAAGGCGAAAAAGATCAACCAGAGCGTGACTGGCGCTGCGCGGTACCTGAGCGAATTACGTTCGCGGCTTCCCCCAAATCAGAGCAGGTCTGGCATTTCTTGCTGCCGGATAGTGGCATGGCGAGTTCAACGGACAAAGTGGTAAAGAGCCTTGAGCCCGTCAATATGGAGCGCCTGAAGAAGTGGCGCCCAAAGTTCAATGCACCCCTTGAAAAAGACGAAATCGTCCGTGCCCAGAAGCTTTCACAACAGGTCGAGCTTCTTTGGCAACAACATACACAAGAACTGGCCCGCGTTCGGGAGTTAACCTCGGACGAGTTGCATGTCTGGCCCGACCCGTCACCAAACCGTGCACCATCAACCACGGGTGAGAAAGATGCTGTTTGGGCGCGTGAAATGTTGTCCGAACGGGTGAAGAACGCCTCGCCCTATCGCCGCTTGAAGCTGGTGATGGACTACTGGTGTGCGCTCTGGTTCTGGCCAGTTAGTGAAGCAGAGAAACTGCCGAATCGCGAGGAATGGTGGCACGACCTTGAGCTGCTGGTACATGGCAGCGCGTCCCTCTCGCCGGCTCTGGAGGCCGATATGTTCCCTGAGACCCAGCCTCAGGCACGGTTGAATCTGGATGTTGAGCGCGACCGTTATGGGCATGTCAACCTGGATGTGTTGCTGGAAACCAATGATCGCTTGAGACAGGCGCAAGCCCTTGCCAAGCAGCACGGATTTCTGCACTGGGAACTGGAGTTTGCCGACATCTTTCAAGGGAGCGGTGGCTTCGATTTGATCCTGGGTAACCCACCCTGGATCAAAGTGGAGTGGAACGAGCAGTCGCTGCTGTCGGACTTCGATCCTAAGTTCGCAATTCGAAAACTGAGTGCAAAAGAGACCGCCGACAGCCGCGAGGCCGTGTTTGTCGCCAAGCCTGCCGCCAAGCCGGACTACATCGCCGAGTGCGCGGCGCAGGAAGGCATGCAGGCGTTTCTAAACGCCACGCAGAACTATCCGCTGCTCAAGGGCGTGCAAAGCAATCTTTACAAATGCTTCCTGCCAGTCGTGTGGCGGGTGGGCGCGGGTACGCAGGCGTTGCTACATCCCGAAGGCCCCTACGACGATCCGAAGGGTGGCGAGCTCCGGTCGTCGGTCTACACGCGTTTACGGGCTCATTTTCAGTTTGAGAACCAGGTGCTGTTATTTCCAGAGGTTCATCACAACACCAAGTTCAGCATCAATGTCTATGCTCCAGTACGTCAGCTACCGGAATTTGTACATATCGCCAATCTATTTGCACCAGCCACCATCGACGTTTCCATGGCCCACGCGGGCGGAGGGGCCACGCCCGGCATCAAGCGCGAAGAGGGTGGATGGGAAACTGCTGGTCACCGAAACCGCGTGATTGAGGTGGACGAAGCGCGCCTCGCCACCTTCACCATACTCTACGATGCGCCCGGTACGTCACCATTACAGGCGCGGTTGCCGGCGGTGCATTCTCGCGAACTGATTTCCGTGCTGGAAAAGTTTGCCGCCGCGCCTCGGCGGCTGGGGGACTTTGCGGGTGATTGCTTCACTACCGAGTGCTGGCACGAATCTGGCGCACAGCGCGACGGCACCATACGCCGCGAGACTGGTATTGTAGAGTTGCCGGAAAATTTTGTGCTTTCCGGTCCGCACTTTTTTGTCGGAAATCCACTCAACAAGACGCCACGGCGCGTGTGCACCCAAAACAGCCACTACGACGCGCTCGATTTGGAAATCCTACCCGACGACTATCTGCCGCGCAGTAATTACCTCTCCGCGTGCGATCCTGCCACCTACGCCGCCCGCGTGCCACGCGTCAGCTGGGTTGAAAAGGGCGAGCACGAGGCCAAACCGGTGACATCGTATTATCGACTAGTCTTTCGAAAGATGCTGAGTCAGGCGGGCGAACGCACTTTGATTCCGATTATTTGCCCACCGGCGATAACGCATATACACGGATGCATTTCTTTTGCATTTTCCGATATTTCTGAAGAAGTGATTGCATCTATTGTTTGTGTCTCGCTTTTGGCTGATTTTTATGTGAAGACGACTGGAGTAGGCAATTTAGGGCAATCACAATTCAAAGCGCTACCATTGTTAAGTAACATTAATCAACGCGCTATCACACGTTTCCTTGCCCTTAACTGTCTGACTACACACTACGCCGATCTCTGGACATCTTTCATGCGACCCGTTTCCCAACAAGACCGCTGGGCAAGCGCCGATCCACGCCTGCCACAGGTTTTTTTCCAGAATCTTACTACGCAGTGGCAACGCCACAACGCTCTGCGCAGCGACTACGCACGCCGCCAGGCGCTTATAGAGATCGACGTGCTGGTCGCGCAGGCGTTGAATTTGACCTTGGGCGAACTAGTTACTATTTATCGAGTACAGTTCCCGGTGATGCGCCAATACGAGCGCGACACCTGGTACGATGCTCGTGGCCGAATCGCCTTCACGGCTAGCAAAGGACTGGTCGGCGTCGGCCTGCCGCGCAAGGCGGGGCGCAATGACAAGGACTGCACCCTCGAATACCCCGATGGTCGCACCGAACGCCGGCGCTTGGGCTGGGAAGACCTCCAGCCCAAAGACGGCAAGCCCCAAATCCCCGACGGCACCCGCATCCGCCGCCCGATCATGGACGACACCCTGCCGGATGGCCCCTTCGAGCGCGTGATCGAATACGTCGCGCCTTTTGGTTTGGCTGATCGCGAGCAGGATTACCGTGTCGCCTGGACCGAGTTTGAGCAGCCGTGCTGCGCATCAAAAGGTAAGCTGAGATGCAGCCACTGATCGTTGCCGAGCAAACCCGCCAAGGCGTTGCCGATTTTCTTGCGACTACCTTTCCGGCGACAACGCCAGGCTTCGAACAGCTGATGGCGCGCTTCTTGGCTGACCCGAGCAATCTTGCCAAGGGACCCTACATTTCCATTGGCTTGCCGTTCCGCAAGCAAGTAGGCGGCAAGAAGGCGTTTGATTGGCTGAGCGACACTTTTGTGCCGCATGCCCACCAGGCGCGTTCGTTCGCACGTCTCGCTGGCGATGCTCCGCTTTCTACTCTGGTTGCTACCGGCACTGGTTCGGGCAAGACAGAGTGCTTTCTCTATCCGGTATTGGAGCATTGCCGCCAGATGCGCAAGGCTGGGCATCGTGGCATCAAGGCTATCCTGATTTATCCCATGAATGCTCTTGCCACGGATCAGGCTAACCGTTTGGCGAAAGAGATCGTCACTCGCCCTGAGCTGGCCGGCATTACCGCGGGTCTCTATGTCGGAGAAGAGGCCGGTGAGCCCAGCACGACAGTGCGGCATATTGAGGCTGACCGGTACACCGTCATCACCGAGCGTGACCGGATACGAGAAGAGCCACCGGATATTCTGCTCACTAACTACAAGATGCTGGATATCCTGCTCATCCGCGCTCGAGATTCAGTGCTTTGGCGCCACAACGAGCCGGACACTTTGCGCTACCTGGTGGTAGACGAACTGCACACCTTCGACGGGGCGCAAGGTACCGATCTTGCCTGCTTGATTCGCCGGCTCAAGGCGCGCCTGCGCACGCCACCTGGCGCGCTGGCTTGCGTGGGCACTTCTGCGACGCTTGGCACGGAGGGCACGAAGCCACTACTCGACTTTGCCCGTGACGTATTCGGTGAGCTATTTGATGAGGATGCGGTGATCGGCGAGGACCGGGAGTCGGTCGCGCAGTATCTCGCCGATTGGTCGGTCGAGTATGTACAAATGCCCTCTGCGGCAGATTACAACACGCTTTCGCCATTGGAGCACGACAATGCCGAAGCCTACGTCGCTGCCCAGTATGGGCTTTGGTTCGGCACACCCACAGTGCAATCAACATCGGCAACTCTGACATTCAAAGTTGAGCTGGGGCGGCAGCTAAAGCAGCACGTTGCTTTCCAAAATCTGCTACGTGACTTGAGTCGCCTGGGTGGCAAGGCGGTTGCTCTGGCGGATCTGGTCGACACAGTTCGGCGCCGATTGCGTGATGCGGAGTCAGCACAAGATGATTACCCGGTACGCTGGGTACTAAGCCTGCTCTCGCTCGTCTCCCATGCCAGTAAAGAAGTGTCTGGCGGAACTGACCGCGAGCCGCTCTTGAGCGTGCGGATTGAGCTGTGGATGCGTGAACTGCGGAGCATGGTGGCAAGTCTCTCCGCCGAACCTCGGCTGGTACATTCAGATGACCTCCCCGCTAGCAACAAGGAGGGCTACCTGCCCTTGATCCATTGCCGCGACTGCCATGCTATGGGGTGGGGTGCCACTCTCACCAAGACTGACGGCAGCAGGCTGAAAAGCGACCTTCAGACGTTCTACGTTGCATTTTTCAGTAACGATGTAAGCACGCGGTTCCTCTTTCCTGCTGACGAATCTACTCCGGGTAACCCAAAAAAATTCGAGCGGCGGCAGGCATGTTCGGAATGCAGTACTTTGAATGCACATCAGGCGGTGGAATGCAGCCACTGCGGAAACACCGATCTGCTAATGGTTGATGTGGCCAGCAATGAGCGTAAGGCACGGCGTAATGGCGCGGCTTTTACTATCTCTCATCACGACTGTCCGTATTGCGACGGTGATCGCACGCTGACGATTGTTGGTTCCCAGGCAGCGAGTCTCGCGAGCGTAGCTGTGGGTCAGTTGTTTGGCAGCAGCTACAACACCGACAAGAAGCTGATTGCATTTTCTGATTCGGTACAGGATGCAGCTCACCGTGCTGGCTTCTTCGAGGCACGAACCTGGCGGCTTAATTTGCGCCCAGCTATGGCTCAGGTGATTCATGAAGCGGTTGCTAAAGGGCAGCCATTGACACTAGCTGAACTGCCCGGTGTGTTTGAAACGACCTGGCGAGGTAAGCTGGATGAAAAAACTTACATTAAAACATTCCTCCCCCCGGCCATTGCCTGGCTTCGGGACTATGACAAGCTCTTGCACCAGGATGTTTTGCCCGTGGATGGCTATCTGCAGCAGTTGGTGCGCCGTGGCCTGACCTGGAGCATGTTGAGTGAATTTGCCCAGGATGCGCATGTGGGCCGCACCTTGCCACGCACCAGGACGGCTTCTGTTGCATTCAATGAGGGTGAGCTGGAAGCGGCTGCGGCTGAAGCCATGCAGTCCCTGCGAGAAAAGGTTGATGCCTTGCGCGGCATATCGCAGGATGAGGTGCTCGGCTTTTTACGTGGATTGTTGGCGCGCATGCTGCGGGTTGGCGCGATATGGGACGATTTCCTGCTGACTTATGCGAGGTATGGTTGCAATATTTTTGTGTATAGGAGCACCAACCCTGCCGAGTACGCGATGCTTAAGACACCGCGGCGGCCGAGGTACCTGTCGTTGTTGCCCTATAATAAATGCGATGCCGTAACCGGCGATGACGCGGTGTTTTATCGCGATTGGGCTTTTAAAGCGCTTGATGACTTAAATCGTGAGGCACTAGTCGACGATACGATAATCGTCGATATTTACCGTACGGCTTTGCAGGTGCTTGAAGCGCATGGGGTCACTCAGTCGTTGGAAGCGGAGCGTGCGGGCACCCTGGTTTGGGGGGTGCGTCCTGAGGCTTGTCAATTGCTTGACGCTTCTGCGGAGTGGCGATGCGACAAGTGCAGGAACGTGGTGATTGACCATCCGACTGCGCCGATTGCAGGCACTATCTGCAGACAAGTGAGCTGCCATGGGCACTATGCGCTACATGCGGGGGGAACAACACATTTTTATCGGCAGTTGTACCTTTCGGCCGACATCAAACGGATTCTCGCACGCGAACACACAGGTCTGCTCGCTCGCGGTACACGTGAACAAGTAGAGGCCGATTTCAAGGAAGGCAAGGTTAACCTTTTGTCTGCCACGCCAACGCTTGAGATGGGTATTGATATCGGCGACCTCTCCGCAGTGCTGCTCTGTTCTGTTCCCCCGGCGCAGGCGAACTACCTGCAACGTGTTGGCCGCGCTGGCCGCAAGACGGGTAATGCCTTCATGACGACGCTCGCAGCGGGGCGTCCGCATGATCTTTATTTCTGGTCGGAGCCTAGAGAAATGCTGGCCGGGAGTGTGGCCTCTCCGGGTATTTTCTTGAATGCCTCGGCTGTACTCGAACGACAGCTTACTGCATTCACTCTCGATTGTTGGGTTCGGGAGATCGGGGAAAATGCGAAGGTTCCTGCCAAACTTGCGGACGTGCTGGCGGCAGTTCGCAACAAAACCCAAACCCGTTTCCCCTATCCGTGGTTGTCTTACATAGACCAGCAGCGCGCCACGCTACTTGTTGCGTTCATTGATCTATTCAAGACGGGAACGGATGGGCTAACGCTGGAAAGTCAGGCTTTTCTCGAGAAATTTATCGAGGGCAAGGACAGTGATGAAGGCTCTATCTCCTGGAAAATTATCAACCGGCTGTACGCGGTTAGCAGGGACGTGGATGACCTAAAAAATCGCCGCAAGAGGGTGGACGCTGAGATCGAACGGATTGATAAGTTACCGGCAAAAGGTGAAATCGATCTGGCTGAGTTGAAGGAACTACAGAACGAGAGAGCAGCGCTGACAAAGCTTCTAGCATCCATCAATGATCGGGATACGCTTCAATTCCTTACTGACGAAGGGCTGTTGCCAAACTACGCATTTCCAGAGCAGGGGGTGCTCCTGCATTCGGTCATTGTGCGGGACGATAAAAAAGTGGGGCCTACCGAAGGAGATCGTGTTCTAACCTTCGAATATGAGCGGCCTGGAGCAAGCGCCATAACCGAACTGGTGCCGAACAGTGCCTTCTATGCTGAGGGCCGAAAGGTTACGATCGACCAGGTTGATGTGTCGCGTGATAAAACGGCCAAATGGCGTTTCTGCCGATGTTGTTCATATGCCGAGCCGGAATCCATGGCAAGTGATCAAACAAGCTGCCCACGTTGTGGCGATACGATGTGGTCAGATGCCGGTCGTGTCCAGAATATGCTGCGCCTTACAAAGGTGTATGCGAGAACGCTCGATAGCAAGAGCAGAATTAGCGATGACGCCGATGATCGAGAACGCCACTTCTTTGTGCGTCAGGCGCTGGTTGACGTGGCGCCGAATGCGGTACGCCAAGCTTGGGCGATCGAAAGCGATGATTATCCTTTTGCGTTTGAGTTCTTGGATCGAGTTCGTTTTCGAGAAATCAACTTTGGTGAGCAAACCGGTGAGGGGCAACCGATCCAGATTGCTGGCAATGATGTCCGCAAGCCTGGATTTGTAATTTGCCCGGAGTGTGGAACTGTCCAGCGTCGGCGTAGCCCTGAAGAGGCATGGAAAAATCATGCCCTGTACTGCGCTAAACGTAAACAGCCGGAGGCGGCAACTCAAGAGTGCGTTTTCCTCTATCGCGAATTCGATAGTGAAGGGATTCGGTTGTATCTTCCAGAGTCGACCTTTGGAGGGTCTGAAGACTGTGTTCAGTCGTTCATTGCGGCATTGCAGATGGGCTTGGAAAAGCGTTTCCGAGGTTCTGTCGATCACCTGCGTATTGCACGAGACATCCTTCTTGCTCAAAGTCAGGAAACGCCGCGTCAGTACTTGGTAATCTACGATAGCGTGCCTGGAGGCACAGGTTACTTGAAGGAGTTGATGCGGGATACAAGCCCCTTGTTCGAAGTCTTCAAGCTGGCACTCGATACGCTGAATACATGCGGCTGTATCAGCGATGAACTTAAGGATGGTTGCTACCGCTGTCTGTATGGTTATCACAATAGCTATGAGCGTAAACATGTCTCAAGGCGCACGGCCGCAAGATTACTTGCAGAGATTATTCAGCATCGGGGCTCGTTGAAGTCAATCAAATCGATTGGGGACGTGGTCGCCAATAACAGCTTATTCGACAGTGAGTTGGAGCGCCGTTTCATTGAGGCGCTACGTCGTAAGCCAACCGATGGGTCGCCACGCTTTGAGGTTAAGGAAGAAATTGTTCGAGGCAAGCCTGGTTATTTCGTTAAGGCCGTGGATAACGTATGGCGTGTTGAACCACAAATGGAGTTGGGGCCAGATAAGGGTGTGACGATACACTGCAAGCCAGATTTTGTGTTTTGGCCAGACACAGCGACCGGGCACCTCCCGATTGCTGTCTTCCTAGATGGTTGGCAGTATCACAAAGATCGGATCGGAGATGACATCGCAAAGCGGATGGCCATTGCCCGCAGCGGCCGCTTCACGGTTTGGTCCCTCACTTACGATGATATTTCAGTTTTTCTCGATCCAGGTGGAAATACGCCGGAGACACCGTGGGGTTTGGCATTTAGACCAGGGCAGGATTCGAGTGCGGTATATCAGCGATTCGGGATCGCTGAACTGAAGAATGCGCACCTTCAGACTTCATTCGAGCAACTTAGAGCGCGGCTGATTGGGTTAAACGATGAACAACTACAGCGCCTTGGTATTGTACTTGCACTGCGAGTAGGTGTAGACCAGTACTGCTCGGAAGATTTTTCTGGGTTAAATTCCTCGTCTGCTGGGGAAGCATTGGCGAATCTCCCGGTATTTTCTTGGCCAAAGACTCCGGATTTAGGGCGTTGCTGGTCGTCCGCAGGTGAGCAATTCCAGGTGGCAATACAAACCAGCAAAGCTGACCTGCAGGCACTACCGGGAAACATAGCGAATCGAGCTATCCAGCCTTGTGTGGTGTTGCGGTGGGCGGATAATCCAGCTATAGCGGAGGCAGATCGACGTCGGCTATGGCAGCAATGGTGGCATGCATCAAACCTCCTTCTATCGGTGGCTAATGCGTGGAGTGTCGCAGATAGAGAGTGCAACATCGCCCCCTTAGTCGCATCACCAGCCTACCAAGCATCAACTGGCATGACTGCCGAGTGGGAGGAAGCCGCTGCATGCGCGGCGTCAGAAGTGCAAAGCTTGCTCGCGATGCTTTTTGCAGAGGGGTTGGGGGCTCCTATAGTGGGCTATGAACTTCTTGATAGCGGCGGATGTATAGCGGCTGAGGCTGAATTGGCCTGGCCAACGAAAAAAGTAGTTGTGTTATTAGCGCACTCCGATGGGTCAGTATTTGATGCCAGCGGTTGGAAAGTATTGCAAATGGCTTCAATAGATCTGGACGCAACTTTGCGCGAGCTATTGAGGTAACGAGGAGGACAGGATGCGGCAGTCGGTAAAAGTGGCTCTATCGGATGATTTCTTACGGGCTTTTGCGGTAATACCAAGAGACAGGCAGCAGGCTGTCATTAAGTTCCTTGCTCAATTCCGTCAGAATCCGTCGTCACCCGGTATTAACTACGAGAAAATTCAGAGCGCTGCTGACCCTCATATGAGGTCTGTGCGGATTGATCAGAACTACCGCGGTATTGTTCTCAAGCCTGACGCCGGCGACGTTTACTGCTTACTTTGGATCGATCGGCATGATGATGCCTATGAGTGGGCACGTAAGCATAAGGTTGCGATTCATCCTGAGATGGGAAATATCCAGGTATTCGAATCCAACCACGAACGACAAGCGGACGTGGTTCCATCTTCCCAACCACAGGCCGCCCTATTCGCTAATTTGAAGGATCGGGAGCTCCTTCGTTTGGGTGTCCCCAAGGAGGTCTTGTTTCAGGTGCGTGCGATAAGCTCTGAGAAAGAGCTGGATGCGATGCAAACCCAATTGCCTGATGATGCCTTCGAGGCATTGTTTTTCTATGTGGCGGGTGAGAGCTACGATGATCTGGTGCGCGAACGGGAAGTGCCAGAGACAGTAGACATTGAGGATTTTGCTGAAGCACTTAATCGGGATGCAACGAAGCGTCACTTCGTGGTTATTACAGACGATAGCGACCTTGAAGCGCTTTTAGCGGCGCCGCTTGCGAGTTGGCGAGTATTTCTGCATCCATCCCAGCGCAAGCTTATCGAGCGCGACTGGAATGGGCCAGTTCGTATACTTGGTGGCGCGGGCACCGGTAAGACAGTAGTGGCTATGCACCGTGCGGTTTGGCTTGCTCGTAAGCTGAAGGATATGCCTGGTAAACCCGTTCTTTTCACAACATTTACGCGCACTCTAGCGGACGATATAAAAACCCAGATCGCCATGATTGCTTCGCCAACAGAGCGCGAGCGTATTGAGGTTGTCAATATGGATCAGTGGGCATCTGCATTGTTGCGGCGCTTTGGGTATCGCCAGGAGCTTCTGTTTGATGAAAAAAGGCGTAGGGATCTCTGGGCAAGGGCATTAACGCGTAAACCCGATGGTGTCGAATACCCAGACTCCTTCTACCGTGCCGAGTTCGAGCGCGTCGTGTTGCCTAATGGCTGTGAGTCCGCGGAGGACTATATGAAGGCGAGTCGTATCGGTCGGGGTGTGCAGCTCAGTCGTCCTCAACGTGGAGCGATGTGGCCAGTCTTTGCGGAATATCGGTCCCAACTACGAACTGCAAATTTCCGCGAACCTGAAGAGGCATACAGAGATGCGCTCGCATTGCTGAAGAACGAAGGCGCGTCATTGGGTATTCATTCAGTCGTGGTGGATGAGGCGCAGGATCTGAGTGCTGCCGCGCTTGCTTTGTTGCGAGCTGTGGTTGAACCAGGGCTGAACGATATGTTTGTCGTCGGAGATGCACACCAGCGCATTTACCGCCACAAAGTCACTTTATCCAAGGTTGGCATCGATATTAGAGGTCGGGGTCGTCGGTTGAAGATCAACTATCGTACAACGGATGAAATTCGCCGCTGGGCAGCGGCCCGACTTGCTAACTGTGCTATTGATGATCTTGATGGCCAACCTGACACTTTAATTGGCTACCGTTCACTAACGCATGGCCCGAAGCCTGAAGAGGTTACGAATAATTCCCGTGAGGCCGAACGCAAAATGGTTTTAGATGCACTGGATCGTCTGAGTGCTGAGGGATTTCCACAAAGAAGTGTTTGTATTGTTGTGCGAACCAACGCGGAAGCAACTGAATATTCGAACTGGCTCAGTGCGGAAGGGAGAACCGTGCTGAAATTAGATAAGAACACCGGTGACGACCAAGATAGCCCAGGTATTCGTGTCTCAACCATGCACCGCGTTAAAGGCCTCGAATTTGATGCGGTAATAATCGCCGGATATCGTGACCCTGAATACTACGCAAAAGAATATGCTGAGGATAATGATGCCGGGGTGCTAGTAGATGCCTTAACGAATGAACGCTGTCTTTTGCACGTTGCAGCAACGAGGGCAAAGAAATATCTATTAGTGTCCAATATATTGGTTTAGATGTTCTTTTTGTGTGCCGTGCTGAAGGAAGTGATGATAGCTTTGCCCACAGATAATCTTTGTACTGTGGCAGGGCGCGTAGTGCCATTGCTCCATTAAATTAGACCATAGGAGAACTGATCTAAAATGCTCTCTCGTTTCGCTTGGATCGATGTTGATGAAGCATCTCAAGCAGGCAGCAGTGGCCGAAGATGTGGATTACCGCGCGGCACGCAGCTTGGATCGCGCCTTGTTTAACCGGCTGCTGACGGGTGCATGGGTGGCCGAACGCCAGAATGTGCTGATCACCGGCCCCACGGGCGTCGGCAAGACTTGGCTGGCCTGCGCTCTGGCCAACCAAGCGTGCCGTCAGGGCAAATCGGTGCTTTACCTGCGGGTGCCGAGATTGTTCGATGATGTCGCGATTGCACATGGGGACGGGCGTTACAGCAAGCTGCTGACGCAACTCGCCAAGACGGATGTGCTGCTATTGGATGACTGGGGGTTGGCATTGCTGACTGATTCCGCGCGTCGTGATCTGCTGGAAATCTTCGATGATCGGCACGGCCATCGCTCCACCATCGTGACCAGCCAATTACCGGTGGCGAACTGGCATGAATCCATCGGCGATCCTACGCTGGCTGATGCCATCCTTGATCCGCTTGGTGCATAACGCACATCAACTGATCCTGACCGGAGAATCCATGCGAAAACGCAAGAACAGTTTGACCAAAAAACAGGATTTAGAGTAAAACTACAAAACCCCGCGTCGCTACGCTCCGACTGTCCACTTTGCCGTGGACTGGCTGTCCAGTTTCAGTGGAATACGCATTCCATTTTTGACGATGAGTACCGGCTATTCTATCGCTTGCATAGATTAGTAGCTCCAAACACCAGATCAACTCCAACCGGTTACGGATTAACGATCTAGGTGGACGCGAAGACGTCTTGCGCGTTCGCGGAACGCCGATTCGCCCCCTTCTAGAATATCGCAGACTGCTTTGCGAATAGCCGCATTTTCAAGCCCACCAGCGCTGTACGTGATGGAGGGAAGCCCGCCTATGTGATGTGGACCAGCATCAGCAACAATTATCTGATCAGCATCGGTGTTGATCACAAGATTGGCATTATGAGTGACTATGATGACTTGTCGCTTCGTTTTCGCCATGATGAAAAGCGACACAAGTTCCTCGAAGACAGACTTCGGATCGAGATTCTCTTCTGGCTGATCAATGATCAGAGGGCGATCATCGGACTCATCCAAGGCAAGATAAAGTAGCAGTAGGACAATGCCCCGCGTGCCTGGCGATAGTTTGCGGATGTCAACGCCGTCATAGACGATCTCATAACGAACTGAGATATGATCAGTCCCGAAAAGCCAATGTGCGAACTGCTTTGACCACGTTCTAAACTCCGTCTGCTGCGCGGGAGCATAGGGCGCATGCGCAAGGAGATCTTTCAGGTAGGTGGAAATGAAGCCCATCATGGCTGCCTGAATATCAACTGCACTGCCACTCTCCCATGCTGGTTTGAGCAACTCTTCCGCGATAGCAATCAAAGAACCGCGACCGTTGAAGGGGCCGGCCTTACGCAGGTCAAGAAGCTTTTCTTCTGCGTAGGTTCCCCATTGACGGAAATCTACGATGCGCCGGACAGAGAAACCAAGCTTGCGTAGTGTGCCGGAGGATGCTGCGAGCCGCGCCATTAGAGGAGCGTAGAGCTCAGCGAGTGCATCCTGCTCGCTGATAATTGCCTCGAATACCCGTTTGTAGGCATTGTCACGCTCAGCTTGCAATTCCTTCCTGCGGGTAGTAGCGCCCTGCGCATCGGAGAGCTTCGCTTCCAATGTCTTAAGCGTGGCATTCTCCTGTCCAATACGCTTGGTCAGCATTGCATACTGGTCTCGAACCTTCTTATCTACACTAAACAAGGCTTCCAGCCTCGTCATCTCTGCAACGATTGTCGAGAGATTCAGCGTTCCGAGATCGGAGCCTTCAGCAATGAGAGGGGTGTTCGGATCACTAGTTTGCAGGGGCTGGCCGGTAAGTTCAGCAATTTGCCTGTCGGCCCATGT
Source organism: Sulfuricella sp. (assembly GCA_019911785.1). The sequence continues at coordinate 16,483 of JAIOJM010000391.1, forward strand.
CACATACCCCGCAAGGCTGTTATCTACATTCCCTTTATAAATAAGGAGAAATTCATCCCACTGTTCATCGCCAAGTCCGCTATGGCTATGCCGTTCTCGCGCTTGACGAAGAAGTTCTGGCATTTTCGTTGTACGGGTGCTGGCCACCTCGTCCATCATTGCGACGAAGGTGCGACGTTGATTGGTAAAGGCCTGAATCTTGCCCCTGAGAGCTTGAGCGGCTTCACTAAGCTCCGTGTGCCGCTTGACCTGCGCTTCAGTACCCTTGACAACGAGTTTGGCAAGGTCCGCGTTGTAATTTTGGATTAGTATTTTCTTTTGAGCGACCTGAGTATTGAGTGTGGCGACTAGGCTCTCTTTTTCAAGCTCGGTTGCAATCCGCTCAGATAGATCAGATATCGCATCTGTCTCGCGGACGCGAGCCTGTTGAAATCGTCCGGTTCGATGCTCTCGAAATTCGGCGAAATCAATGGCACCTTCGCGTTCATCGAGAGGATGCGCCTCCAGAATCACTCTCTCGATTTCTTCGATAAGCCCGTCGGAAACACCGCTTGACGAGCAAAGCTCTTCCACGAACTGCTGGGATAGATACCGGGCGCGAGGAAACGATAGATGTCCGTGAGCATCTCGCCCGTCAAGCGCCCGCTTTGTCGCGCCGCCCCCTCCCCAAGTTAGAGTGACCGTCGCATCACCGATAAGCGGTCGCGCACGAACCAAGAAAGATGGGCTACTGTTCTCGCTAGCACTCCATGCCACTGGTGTAATCGCATCACAACCCGCAGCAATCATGTCCGCGAGAGCGGTTTTGCCCGAACCACGGGCGCCAATTATTGCGACCAAGCCTGGATTGATAGGTATTTCCGACGTTTGTGCCCAACTTGCATTAGCTACTGACACATGGGAAATAACTTGAGACGGCATCGCTGAGCGTGGGGGTTCTGATCCAACGAATGCGCGTCCTTCTGGATCAATGCATGCTTGACGTAAAGCATCAAACTCTAGGCCTCCCTTAATCCATGAGAAACGATCATTCACAGGCTGACCGACCGCCCCTTGATCATGTGCATCGCTGCCATGAAGGCACGGCTTGCATCCGCCATAACGTTGCCGAAGCGTTTCAATATCAACGCTTCGCTGCCCAAGCCAAAATTCGCGTTGTGCCGCGTTACTGGAAAAGATGATGTGCGCGAACTTCTCAATTTCCTGGCGCATTGTCGCGTCTGCAGCTTGACGTACGCCAGAGGTACCATCGCCTTCTCCACCAGCCACGGCAACGAGAATGTTTTTCTTCGCCCAGTCGCTTTCGAGGAATACTTGGCGAAGCGAAGCAAAATTGACCTTGAATTGGGTTGCGCCATGCTCTAGGGCAGCACGATCATCAGTGATATGGGGGTCTGCGCGTTTCCCAAGCGCTATAAGATCATTTTTCGTACAATCAAAACGATCGCCATGTGCCTGGAACTGGAGACGCGCGAGGATTCTGTGAAGCTGATGCAGGTGATCGGGACCCTCTGGACTAACCAGAAGATGAACATTCACAAAGCCGGATCTCGCCGCCACATCCAACCGAAGTTCCACATTAGGAAATATCAACGGAACGTCAGGAAGCCTGCCTACTGCCTTATGTTTCAGCACCGCCTCGTATGTCTCGGTGACGTAGTAGTCCGTGACGGCAATCGCCTCGATTTTTGGCGTAATTGTCTCGAGCATCGTGAGGTATGCCTCCCAAGCATCGGCCCCACCGAACTGGTTGTTAAGGACAGTGCCTGGCGCATGAATATGAGGCTCCCAGCGTCTCCATTGTGAACCACGACTTATCATTTTTCCTCCATTAGTCCTTGTTTGTTTTTGGTGATATCTGCCATAGCATACAGACCAAATTAAAGTCTGCTAAGGAAAAATAGTACGCGCTGGGTTATTGTTCCGCAAAGCGGACGCTCGCAGCGAACGGAATTTTACAACTTGTCACAGTCCGCTTAGGCCGATTATGTAGACCGCTCGATTATGTGGACTATTCGGTGTGGCATGGCAGGGGTGCCCTGCGTAATCTGGGTTTTCGGCGATTGATGTAACGGCAAGCTCGACATCATTTCAATGATCGTTTGAAGTGGTGACCTCACTTCAGGAGGTCATTATGAAAACCATCTCATCGCACCGGGCTACGCCGAAGGTTCGGTCATCTGCATCATTCCAGGCACATATTGCTGACGAACTACGCCGTTACGATGAACATCTGCGCGACGTAAGAGGGTTGGCAGCTGGTACGCGCAAGGATCGCCTTTACGTCGTGGGCATGCTGCTGCGACAGAAGTTCAAAGATCGCGCTATCGATATATCGCGGCTGCGACCCGATGACGTTCGCCAATTTCTTGCCAGCAAAATGGAGGCGCACAGGTCAGCTTCCAACGCATCGCGTCTCGCAGCGGCACTGCGGAGCTACCTTCGCTATCGAGCGACCTGTGGCGATCCAGTAGGCAAACTCACCGCCGTCATTCTGAACCCCGTCCACTGGAAGCTGGCGTCATTGCCTCGCACGCTCAAGCCGGAAGAGATCGAGCGCCTGATGAACTCATTCACCGACGATCTTCGTTGGCCCAAGCGCGGTTACGCCATCATTCGTTGCGCATTGGATATGGGGCTGCGGTCATGCGAGATAGCCAGCCTGAAGATCAGCGACATCGACTGGCGTGCCGGCATCGTAACGCTACGTGGTACCAAGTCACTACGGCAGGACGTACTGCCATTGCCGATGGAAACCGGGCAGGCGCTGGCGGACTATCTCCAGAACGAGAGACCGCGTAGCGCCAACCCTTCGGTCTTCGTTCCACGCCTCGGTGATCATGATCGACCGATGACTGCCGGTGCGGTTCGAGGCGTGATCCGATGGGCGTATCAGCGTATCGGCCTGACGCATACACGTTCGCACGCGCTGCGCCACGCCTTCGCCTGTCGTTTGGTTGAGAACGGCAGTTCACTCAAGGAAGTCGCCGACCTGCTTCGCCACCGCTCACTCAGTACCACCCTGATCTACGCCAAGCTCGACACGCCGAAGCTGGCAGCCGTCGCCCTGCCGTGGCCCGGGAGCGCATCATGAGCGCGCGCATCGGATTGCAGCAGCGGATCAACGACTATCTTGCCGAGCGGCGGCACCTCGGTTTCGAGCTGCGTTCGCGGGATACGCTGCTGGCCGGGTTTGCCCGCTATGTTACTGCCCGGCATCACCATGGCCCGCTGACAGCCGACCTAATGATCGAGTGGGCGCGCCATGATAAATGGCACCATGAAACACCGGCAACTTGGGCTGTCCGGCTTGCCAGAGTTCGCCATTTCGCGCGTTACCTGAAGCAGTTCGAACCGGAGACCGAAGTTCCGGGCGAATCAGTCTTCGGTCCGGAGGCTGGCCGTGTCACCCCACACATCTTCCATGATGAGGAAATCGTCCAATTGCTCGCAGCTGCCCGCCAGATTGGACCTCCGGGCAGCATTCGACCTGCAACCTATGAAACCCTGTTTGGCCTGATGGCCTCGACCGGTCAGCGGGTTTCGGAAGCCATCCATCTGCTTGATACCGATGTCGATCTCAAGCATGGGATGCTGACGATTCGACAGACCAAATTCGCCAAGTCACGTCAGTTGGCCATGCATCCTGGCGGACGAGGGAAGAGGGTACGTTCGGTAAGCTGACGTAAACTCCAGCGGATATGCTGAAATTAGGAACTATTCTCTCTCGGTAGCGTTGTATTCTTCCAGCTTATCCAGCTCCTTCCGAAGATGCTTGGCCCTTGTGTGTGTATAGATCTTGCGGGTGGTATCCATGGATCGGTGGCGCAGCTGGTTGGCGGTAGCCTCAATGGAAACGCCGGCCTCGGCATTGTGGGTGGCCAGGGAATGGCGCATCCAGTGGGCGGTGGCGCTCTTCAGCTTCTTTTCCCAGTCAAGGTGCGCGTTTTCTGCCGCCAGCTTTGCCGCAAGTTTTTTGAACAGATCCTTCACCAGATTGTTGATGTGGTGATCGCTAACCGGCGTCACGCCATCCGTGGCGGAGACCACAGGAATCTTGTCCTCGATGGACGACGGATATTCAGGCAGCCCGCGATAAATCCGGTACCGGCACAGCGCCTGCATGGCCGATTCGCCCACCACCACCGTCTCGAGCTTGGTGCGTCCCTTCCCCTTGACCTTCATGACCCATTGGCCTCCATCCTTCTTGATGCGAGACATGACCGCAGTAGCGAGTTCTGATCGGCGCACGCCGGTCCAGTATAGAAAAATGACGATGAAGCGTTTGCGCTCGTAAGCCGCAATAGCTCCCCCCTTGTTGTTTGGCGGGAACAGAGCATCGAGATTCTGCTGCACCCAGCACCACAGCTCGTGGGGCAGGAAGCGCTCTTGTTCGGATTCCCGCTCTTCAGCTTGCTCCTTGGCATTCACGCCGCTGTCGTAGATCCGGAATGGGTTGCCTGCCAGGTAGCCAGCATGCACCAGCCAACTGAACATCCCTGAAAGGATTACCAGCGCCTGGCGCTGGCTGGCCGCAGAGAGGGGGCCCCGGAAAAGGACCCAGCCGCGCTCTGCCCAGAGAGGATGGTTTTCGGGCTGAATTAACCAACCGTGAAATTCTTCCACTTCCTCCATGGACAGACCGGATAGGGGCTTTTGCTTGAAGGCGATGGCCCAGGCCAGCAAGCGATAAGCCTCCCGGCGATAAGCCCGCTGGGTGTTCGGGCTGCGTCGGCGCTTGGCTCTAAGCCAAGCCTCAATGGCTTCGAGGTCGGTGTTTGCCCGGATCTGCTGCACCGTATTGCGGTTGCGGTTGCTGCCCTCAGAACCGTCGAGCCAGGCTGGCAGGTTCATCACCAAGTCCTGCTTGCAGGGGAAGTGGTCGTCGCCGACCTTGGGTACGGGGAGGTTGTTGGTCATGGTGTCAAAAAATAGGGGTTTTTGCCAGTATACAATCAAGATGAACCGATTACTACAATAATCGTAACATAACGGACAAATAAGACCGGACAACGGACAAGGCCCGCTTGATGTTCGGCGCAAATCGGCCTATGATTACTCCATGGTCGGTGCCGTGGATTCGCCACGCTGCCGCTTATGAAAGGCGTCGCCATGACAGCGAAACATCCTCGTATCCCTGCAATTCGCTCCGAGATTGCGATTGCCATCGCGTTTCTCGGCCTGAGTATTCGACAGCTCGCCGAATTCAGCGCCCTGGTGGGCCATCCCGTCAGCGAGCGATTTCTGGAGGAATCTCTGGATACACCGTGGCCGGCGTATCGATCGAAAGCCGATCCTGTTCAGATCGACAATCTGGTGCATATTCTGGGCAGCCTGGGTGTCGGTCTGCAGGACGGTGTGTTCGGTATCGTGCGTGCAAGTGAAATACGGATTCCGGTTTCGCTTTATCTCAACCCCGTGAGCGCATTGCTTTCTCTTGCCCAGAATTGCCCGGATGGACACGTCAGGCTGGCCATCCAGGAGCCGAAGCCAGGATCATTCCTCCCGCGGCCGGCATTTCTTCTCAATACCGGTAACCAGTTCCTGCTGTCCGACAATGCTGATTTCGATGCATCCGAGTTCGTCAGCGGCCTGTTCGCGAATTGCCTTGGGCGCTTATGGGTCAGCGAAACCCGTGTTCCCTGCCTCGCGGCGCTGCCAGTGGACCAGGCGGTTGCACGGTTACAGCAAACCGAGATGCGGTCCGCGCTGAATCTGTCCAAAACCAGAGTGCTTGAACTTCTGAAGATGGAGGCTTAAATGGGCCGTGATTCTGGAGTTACCTATACCATTGTTCGTCAGGCCTGCTGCGAGATACTGGCGCGTGGCGAGCAGCCCTCCCGTCCGTCAGTACAGGAAGTTCTGGCGCGCGAGGAATTCCTGGGCCACAAGGGTTCCAACTCGGTGGTTCAGCGTTACCTCAATGACTTCCGCAAGGAACTGGCTGGACTGTTAAGCCAACCAGAGCGGACGGTGCCGGGTGTGCCGGACGAATATCTCGCCATCCAGGACAAGATGCTGGTGGAGATGGTGGCCGTTACCCGCAAGATCGTTGAGGCGGAGTACCAGGAGCGCGAAAAGGCGTTGTTTGTCGAGCGGCAACAGATGGCCAGCGAGGTCGAGAACGCCCGACAATGGGCATCCAGTGCCGATCAGATGCGAATCCGTGCGGAAGCCGAAAGAGACAGCCTGCAAGGTATATTGAATGAATGGCGCGACCGGAGCCAGGCGCAGGCGGCGGAAATCGCCACCCTGTCGGGCCGTCTGAAAGAGAAGGAAGAAACGATCAGCCTCAAGCTGCAGGAGATCGAGCATGCGCGATCCGGCATTGCGGAGTTGAAGTCCTCCCAGGTGGACGCTGAAGCTCGCCATCAGGAGGAGCTGGGCCGTTTGTCACAGGCGGCCGCCCAGGAGCGTGCCCGTCTTCTTCAGCAGATAGATGACGGCCGCCAGGCTGCCCGGAAAGAAGCGAAGGTGCTCAACGACATGATCGCCGGCCTGCAGAAGTCGGCCGTGACCCTTCAAGCGGAACTTGGCAAGGCTCGGGAGTCGAAGGCGGCTCTCACCGCCGAGGTAAAGTCGCTCAACGACACCATCAGTGGGCTGCAGAAATCCGCCAGCATGCTACAGACGGATCTTGGCCAGGCGCGGGAATCCAATGCAACCCTCACCGCTCGGGCGGAGGCGGCTCAGGGCGCCATTGCCAAGATGGAATCTGGTCTGGCCAGTATCCGGGCTGCCAGGCAGGACGCCGAGCGGGAGAACATTACTTTGACAGTGAGGCTGTCCGCTGCGGATGAGCGGCGGCAGGAGGCGGTCGCGCGGTTGTCCGCCATGGAGTCCGAGCTTGCTGATCTGCGTGCCCAGGTGAAATATTCGCCGCCGGCTTAGCCGAATAGGGGTTATCTCAGAAAATGGAAAAAATCGTACCTAAGGCGTTGGCTCTTCTCGCAAGGGATGGTCTGCGAGAAGGCTTCGTGAGAAGTCGGCCCAGCCAAGCGCCGACGATGTTGGAACGTTCTCGAAAACCATTCTCGCTCCAAACAAGGAGGAACGACGAATTGCGAGAAGCGAGGTCAGGCGGTTCTGACCTCGTTGAGCAAGTCGGGGTGACGCTCGAGCACCTTGAGCAACTTCACCAGAGCCAAGGGCGGCTTGGTCTTGCCGTTCTCGTAGCGCGAGAAGGCATTGACCCCGCCGCCGAAGATTTCGGCGGCCTGGCGTTGGTCCAGATCGAGCTTCTTGCGCACCTTGGCGATGTAGTCAGGATCGACATAGGCGGCGTTCACCTGACGCTGGAACTGTCCAAGCAACTCGCTGTAGCGGTCGCCGTGCTCGCGGTTCAGGACGACCTCGCCGCAGGCCGGGCAGAAGTCACCCGTCACCGCTGGAATGGTGGTGGTTTCGCCCTTGTAGATATAGGGCATATCGCGGGTGTCGTGGATCAGTTCAGCCGCTCCACAGCATGGGCATTTCATGGTCACAGCTCCTTGAAAGAAACGATCAGCACGTCATCAATGACGGTCAGCTTCAAGTACACATCGGCACTGTTGGCTGTCTTGGCGTGGTACACGTCCTGCCAAATCCGGTGATCGGCGTAGGTCGTCATGCTTTTGTAGAAGTCGGCGGTCGTGAGCGACATGACAACGGCACACATCCCGGCCAGATCGTTGATACCCATCTCACGAGCGCCATTGAAGGCGCTGCCCGTTGCGTTGACCTTACCGGCTTCGATCAAGGCTTTTACGACTGACAGCTTGCAGTGAGGGGTGCCTTTTTCCATGTCTCATTATAACCTAATTGGTAAATTTTGCTAGTAGGTTAAATTTCCTTAGCGTGCTTTATTTTCCGTTTTCTGAGAGACCCCTAGCTGTACAGGGCCGCAAGCTGTTCTTCGGCCTCCGGTGAGAAGGCGACGCGGTAGTTCATCGCGCCTTGGTGTGCTCGGCGGCAAGACGGGCGCGCACCTGGTCAGCGGCCCCAAAATCCTGAAACGCATGGCAAGAATTGGCAAAATGGCCATATAAGGAGGCATCACACTCATGCAAACCAGCAGTTTGACAGCGCCCGGGCGTCCGGCGGTAGATGATTCAAATCCCCTGCACCTTAACATATCGCCGAAAGTTAATGCCGATGGCAACCATGTCATCAGGTGGTGCGAGGCCATGAGTTGGGGCGTGACTACCTACTTGATTACCGTTGCGAAACCTTATGGACTGGAACGCGCTCGTAGGGACTTCGATCTGTTCTGCTCTGTGCCAGCCGACAGGCGCCGGGAAGCTGCTGATGCCGTCAGGATGACAATGGCGCCGCCGGACGAGATATTGGCCGCATTTATCGCACGGAATGAAGAGCGTGTGCTTGTGCAGCAATTACTGTTCTGATCAAGTCAATGTCGGTGGTTGAAAACCTAAATCCCTACCTTGGCACTGGCCCCGTACACACACCGCCTCTATGCTGTCGCAGAACCGTTTTACTTCCTTCTTGCCCCACTCACTATCCAGGGTGAATTCACTCAACGGAAGGTTGAAAGCCTTCTTGCTGATCCAGCGGAATATACTTTCCATCTCGCCGAACCAGAAAAACGGGTGGTAATTGCTGGAAATAGCGAGGGTGTCGATTACGGATGCGCCCTTGGCGCTGATGCGATCCTTCAGAGGCCGAAACAGCATCTCAAGTTCGAACACTTCCAGGGGCGGCCCGCAAAACGTGGCGAACGCGCCGACCTTTTTCCCATCCAGGCCTTTGGCCATATTCAGGTAACGTGCCACCGGGAACGAAATATAGAGCCACTTTGGGCCGCCCAGGAGAATCAGGTCGTAGCCGGACACATCAGGATGCGCCAGCGGCTTGATGTCCTGTTCCTGCTGGCGATAGCGATTCAGCCACCAATGCCTGAACGGGGCGTGCAGGAGATAAATTGGAAGAAATGGCAGGAGTGACAATAATGGAGGTACCAACAACCACTTGTTTCGCTCCCGCATGGCTTCTATCTTTTCCAGAACGACCTCATGGCCACGGGCAATTAGTTCGTCGGCCAGAGTAACCGCAAGTTGTTGTGTATGACCGGAACGGGAGTAGTAAGGGACAAGGATTTTCGACATGGTTGTATGGGCTGTATTTAACGGTGCAAAATTCTAGCAGAATATTTCTGAATCCAGCTGTTGCGATGGTTTGTGGCGGATAGCTGGACGGCGTTCGAGCAATTCTGCAATGAGCGCGATGTCGATCCGCAAGATATTTACGTTGAACTTGGAGGCCAAAGCGCCTGATTGAGGAAGGCGCACCAGCGCAGATAGGGACTTCTTCTTGCTCATGCGCTGTGTTTGATGTTGACTCAACGCATAAATCATTGTATGTTGAGTCAACAACATATCATTGGCTCGCCATGCTAACTCCTCCCCCACCCAAAAAACCAGGTCGTCCCAAGCTGCTTCTAACCCCCGAGCAGGCAGCCCAACGCAAAGAGCGCAGGCGTATTCAGCTGGCCGATGCTCAGACACGTAGACGCGCACGCCTTATTGGTGCTCTTGAGCAGGCTGAAAGCGTTAGCCAAGCAAACAAAGAGATTCAGGAATTGCGCGCCGTGGCAAAAACACTGCAAGAGAGCGTGTCTTGGCACGAAGACCGTCAAGCCGAGCTTGAAAGCGATATCGACCGGAAGGATGCAGAGAACAAAAAACTCCGCGCCGAACTCCGTCGCAAGACAAGCGCGTCCGCCGAAAAGCCTGTCAGCCCTCCCCCGCTGCCCGGCAGGGTTGAGGCCATCGTCAAAGATATGACTACATACAGCAGCGGCAAGGAAGTGGCTTGGCTGGAAAATTACGCGGCACTCGCCAAGAAGTGGGCGACGGACGCGAAAAGCACCGCCACAAAGGTCGAGACCATCCTTGCGGTCACAACAGGCGTGCGCGCAATCGAAGGCAAAGGCCTTGCTGCTTCCAGATTTTCATCTCCTGTGCTGAGCGAAGAAGAGAACCGCGTCTTAACTCAAGCCATGCTCGTGCTGGCACGTATCGCAGGGGATGTGGGTAGCGCCGCTCACAAAGTTGCGGCTCTGCATAAATTGCGTGAAGCCGAGCGCCAGGAGAGAGTGAAAAAGGCAGGATTAGCCATGGCGATCCTCGACAAGCTTGACCTGGACGACAAAATCAAGCTCGTCGCCATGCAATACACGCGCTACGACACAGGATATGGGCCTTTTCGCGACCTGGTCAGCGGAATAGATCGCCCAGAAAAGCGTGACCGCTGGTGGAAGGCGACAAAACACTTCGAGGATTCATACAAGGAACGCCGCAATAGCCTTGTCCGCCAGCTGGCGGATGCCATGAAGGAAACAGGACGTACTGCAGAAGATCTGGCCGGCGAGGCATTCCGGAAATTTCAGGATGCCAAACCTAAGATCGAGACTGAATGGCCAGACTTGGCGAGCAAGGTAAAGTTGGAAATGGTAAAGGAGCGCTTAGGGGATTGACTGGCTGGTGACGGATCAGCATCCGGATTGTTACTTGTCGCATCCAGCCGAGAAAAGCGGCCACCCACAGTAAAATCCGGAGCCTGAACTTGTGGCTGATTTTCAGAAAAGGGCTTCACCCACAGTAGAATCCGAATCCCCAATTGTTTGTGCTGTCCTCAGATAATTTTCTGATGACCTGTGATGCGCCATCCCTACTGGGAAAATCCAGAATGACATAACCCAAATCTGTAGCATGGTTCCTGTCACCACAGCAAACACAGGAGCCAATCATGAACGAGTCGATCACCCTCTACAGCACCAAAAATGGTGCGGATAAGCAATATCAGATTCAACTGGAAGCCAAGGATGGGGGTTTTACCGTCACCGGCTTAAATGGGCGGCGTGGTGGCGCGCTGAAGGCGCAGCCCAAGACTCCTTCACCCCTTCCCTATGCCGAGGCCAAACAGGTCTATGATGGCCTCCTGAAATCCAAATTAAAGGGTGGCTACCATCCCGGAGATGACGGCTCGGCCTATGTGTCCCCGGTGGATGTCGGCACGCCCGTCGGCATCGAGCTGCATCTGCTGACGCAGGCATCCGAGGCGGACATCGAGCATTACCTGACCGACGATCGCTATTTAGCGCAAGAAAAGTTTGACGGTGAGCGACGCCCGGTCGCGCGCCGCGCGACCGTCATGGGCAGCAACAAGAATGGTTTCCTTGTGCCCCTACCAAAGGATATGGTTGAGGTGTTGTCGCTCCTCAGTTTGGAGACGGAGATCGACGCGGAACAGGTTGGCGACACGCTGTTTGTGTTCGATGTACTGAAAGCTGGCGGGGTGTCGCTGCGCGGTCTGCGATGCCTGGAGCGCGCCCGGGCGGTGGAGGCTCTGGTTCGTACGCTGGGCAATCCCGTTAATGTGGTCGCGGTCGAAACCGCACTCGGTACGGATGCCAAGCGCGCCCTGTACGCCCGCCTGCGAGCGGAGCGCAAGGAAGGGATCGTGTTCAAGCGCATCGACGCGCCCTATGGCATCGGCAAAAACGATGACCAGAAAAAAATCAAATTCGTCGAATCTGCGACATTGCAGGTCGCATCGGTACATCCAACTAAGCGGAGCGTCACGGTGCAGGCCTTCGACGCGAATGGAGGGACTGTTTTGCTTGGGTCGGTAACGATTCCCGCCAACTACACCCTTCCCGCAACCGGGGAGATCGTGGAGGTGGAGTATTTGTATTTGGTTTCTTCCCTTGTGCAGCCCGTCTATCGCGGCGTGCGCACCGATCAGACCCTGTCCGCCTGTGTCACAAGCCAGTTAAAGTACAAGGCCGGGATTGGCGAGGAGGATGCCCGGAACGATGATGCTCTCCAATTGGCGGCCTAAACCATGACCATTACGGAAGCGATCGAGACTCGTGGCCTGGAATACCTGCGGGGCCGCGCCGTTACGGACGGCTTGCGCATACTGTTCATAAACGAAAGAGATTTGGACAGGGCGATCATGCTATGGGGCGACGAGCCGGAGAAAGCCTATCTCCAGCGAAGGTTCTACGGATCCGCGATACCGAATGAACCGCTTCATTGTGTCTGGATCCACGGTTCTTTCGCCATTGTAAATGACGAGGCTGCATCGAGTGGTGTGTGAGAATAGGGCATGGGAATCCTGCGGATACTCATGGTTTTCGTCGTTTCGTCGTGGCGATCAGTCAGAAACCCACCCGTAAATTACGGATGGATTGGTTGTGCCTTAAAATGGATTTTTCACCGAATCTGATGGATTGATCGTGATGTGATCTGGAAGTTCTTCCTGTTCCAGCGCGGCGACGGTCTGATCCAGCAGATCCTTCATTTCTCTGGCGAGTTTCAGCCCGGCTTCGTCCCGGGTTATCTGTATGGATCCATACAGCACCACGCGGTCCAGACGGTTCTCGATGGTCATGTCGTCGATGCCGATGGAGTCGGTTTCATTTTCAAACGGTTTCAGTTTCATGTGCTCTCCTTAGCGAAATGCGTATCCGATGGTTTTCATCAGCTGTGCGGCGCTCACATGGGATGTATGCCCTTCGTGACCGCCTTCACTCCGATTTCCATATCCATGCGGCGTCGGCGCCGGCAGTTTCATGCCGTTATCCTTCGTCCGCTGGTCCATGCCCGGAAACAGGTTAATCCCGATCCTCTTCTCCAGTTCGGCAATGGTAACCGCCTGGTATTCCATCCCCGGTGCATTGTTTTCGATGTAGGCCCCCGCGACGTGTCTTGAGGGGTCGTAGATCGCTTTGAATACATGGGTTGGCACCAACACTCGTCCACCGATCCGCTGAAGGCTGGAACCATCGAAAATTGGCCCGGTGATGACATACAGTTCGCCCTTGTCTTTCACATAAGTCCGGACGGCTGATTCGATGCCCTCATGCAGGTTCCGGTTGTTGTTTGGATCCTGCGGAATCATGTTGGCCAGCGAAAAGCTTTCTTCCTGCGCCGAGGCGGATGGCATGTCACCCGAAGGCGCCATGTGACCGCGATCATAGCCGGAACGGGCATAGTCCTTCAGTTCGGCCCGCTCGCCGTGTGTCAGGTTGTCGTCCGGGTGAAAGCTGTTGGTTCGGGTTAATCCGCGCGCGCTGTTGAGCCGTTCGCGGGTCAGGTGCTCAGCGGACCATAAAGCCGTTTTGGTAATCCCGGAATGCAGTAAGGCAAAGCCTTGGTTGCAGAGTTCCCTGGTGGACGGAGCCAGCTTTTGGTTGACGATTACTGGGGTCTGCCCACCCGCGAAGTGCTGGGGACATTCGGCCGCTTGGATTGAGAACGACAGGGATAACAGGCTCGTGAGGATAAATGAACGAAATTTCAAACGATTCTCCTGGTGCAAAAATGAAGAGCGATGGGTTTTAGGGGGGTGGAAGGTGTGTAGCGGAAAGAAGTTGTATCTCAACGCACAGGTTTTCCGGTGCGCCAGGATTGGCGCTGTTAATGAGGTTGTTGTCGGTTGGGGCAAGAATCTTGATCCGGCTCCGCTCTACCCCCTCTTTTACCAATACCTGCCGAACTGCAACGCTTCGGCCAACAGCAAGTTTTCGCGTACTGTCATCAAGAATCCGCCTGCCAGCATGACCCTTCAAGCGGACGGTATCGGCTTGGCGTGCAGCAGCGACAATTGCAGAAATAGCCCGTTTTGCGCCGGGGCCAAGCGTTTCGGATCCTGCCGCAAATCCAACATAGGAATCAAAATTGCGATCCGGTTTTAAAGAAACTGCAGCAGGCATTTCTACCGCTGGCTGCGCTCGAACGACTGGAGGCACAGCAACAATTGCAGAAGCCATCTTCAAAGGAGCGGGGGGACTGGTCCGCACGGGAACAGTTTCGGGGCTGCCAGCCAGGGCGGTGACTTTTTCGAACGCCTGTCCCGGCTTTTCTGTTTTTGGACCGCTCTCAACAGTCGCTTTGGCCGTCTTTTCCTTGATCTCTGCTCGTTTGGGTTTTTGCGGCGCCTCTGGATCGACGCGCACTTTACTGGTCACCATTACAGGCAAAGGTTCCGCCGCCGTTGGCGCTTCGTCGATGCTGGTGGTGATTGGCATCGGGCGGGCGGCGGGCCGCTTGGGTGTTGGTTGTGGACATTCCGCCCCGTTGCAGAATCGGTACACCCGGTTGCCGGAGTTGGCGAATTGCTCGATTCTTTCGGGCGCCAGTATTCCCTCCGGGTTATAGCGCGGAATGGGGGCCGCCTGGTGATCTTGCAGCAGGAAAGAGGGCGTCATGCCGCAGCCGGAACTGGCCATGACAACGGCGACCATGGCCGCCAGCGGACGGGACATCGGCACGCGGCTGGGTCGCGCGGGTTTACGTGGGTTGGACGGCTTTGTCCTAGGCTTGGGCGGTGCCAGGTTGAGAATGCCGGGCGTGGCCACATAGATCCGCTGCCCAGTGAGGGACCTCTCTACCATGCGAATCAGGCCATACATGCTCAGCAGCTCGGCTTGCAGGCGGATTTCGCTATCCCAAAGCAGGCGATCCTGAGCGGACAGTCTTTGTTTCGGAGTGAGCAGTATGACCATCTGGTTTTCCGAGAGGCTGCCGATGGAAGCCAGCTTGGTGAGAATGGCCTGCTGCAGGGGGTTAAGTTGGCGGCTCATTTTCTTGTCTCGCTCGCTGTCATCCATGGGTTTGTAATCACAGGTGTTGGGGTTTTTGGGGGTTGTGGTCATGGGACAAGTCCTTCCTGGGGGAGCAAGGTGGCAAGCTCGGGTGGTAAGTCCGAGGGGCTGAGCTTGCCACCTTCCCACGCTGGCTTACCACTATCTGTGGTCAGGCTGCTGTTCTCCGCGGCCCTGCTCCTGGTATAGGCGTGGCGCAGGCGCTGGGCCGTGATGGACGCCTTCAGGCCGAGAAAGTCCACCAGCTGGTCATCGGATGCGCCGCCCTCGATGAGAATGCCGGCGTAGGTGTTGCGCAGGGTCTGGGCGCTCGCCCTCTCCCCGGTGATGCCGGCGGCTTCGAGAAAGCGCTGGGTGCGCCGATGCACCGACGATGCGTGCATGAACGGCGTCTTGGTGTTGCGCCCGAAGCCCGATGAGCGGTCTGCTTCAAAGACCGGGTGCTTTTCTGGCGTTCTGTCGCCATGCAGTTGCGCCTGAATGGACAGCCAGGCCGCAATCGGTTCCACGGCGAAGGTCATGATGCGGGCGCGGTGCGTATATCCGGGTAAACTCAGCTCGATTCGCTCCTCCCGCAAGTCCATGCAATTAAGCGTCAGGCGCTCTATGTGGCATACCTTCAGTCCTCCCCCGATCATTGCTCCGATCAGGGCTAGGTCGCGGTATTCGATGTAGACTTCTGGCCCTTTTTTCCCTTTTCTTAACCTTGCTAGTCCTTCCTGGAGAGCGATCATGACCGCCTGGGTCTCGCTCTCGGTGAGGAAGCGTGTCGGCTTGTCGCTACCGCTGCCCACTCTTTCGTAGCCTGCTTGTCGGCCGGGGTTGTTACCGGCGTGGCCAAGCGAGCCCAGATGGGCGAAGACGCGTTCAAGCTGCCGCACATATTGCTGGCGCTGGCGCCCCTTTTGCGGATGTTGGCCTTTCTTTGCGTTCGGGTTTGGTGCGTCGAGGAATAGCCGGATGTCGTTCGGTTCGCACTGATCCAAGCGCTTGCCCTGCCCTCGTAGCCAATGGCAGAAGCGGGAAAACATGGCGATGTAGACCGTTTTGGTTGAGTCCCGGTATCTCTGATGGCTCAGCCAGGAAGAATAGGCGTGTTCAGGCGAGGTTAGCCAGGTAGAGAGAGAGTCAAAAAGATCCTGTCGGGGAGGATGGGTGTCTTGGTTTGCTTCCTGACGCTTAATTGCATGGGGATGAGTGGACATGTTGTTCTCTGCGGTTGCCATGGGTTTTTCTCAGTCCGGGCTTGCTGTGGGGGTGTTTGCGGCGGCTCTCAGGCGACAGGCCGCGTGTATGGTATCCAGGACGGACGGCATGTCCTTGAAGATTTGGCCGGTAGTAAAACGCAGGACGAGCCAGCCGTTCACGGCCAGCAGGTTCTGGCGCTCGCGGTCGGACTGATGCGCCTTGCGGTGCTGGCCATGGAATTGCCAACCATCCACTTCAAGGGCGACACGGATGGATGGCAGGGCAATGTCGATGCGGTAGCGGCGGTCTGGGACGGCCCCCTGGAACTCTCGCGCCGCCTCCGGGTAGTGCGGGCTGATCGCCGTCCATAGCACGTCGTCCGGCAGCCGCTTGGCACGGCACCGCGCTGGATGCAGTGCGCCTCCCGGAGTTATGGCCGCGATCTTGAGGCCCAGACGTTTGGCTTCGGACAGAGACAACCGCATTAAGGGCACATCCTTCCGACTTGGTGGGCCACGAGCATGCCGTCGTAGGAGACGACCGTTTCAACCTGGGCACAGCCGCTTGGGTCAGTCGGCGCGAGGCGCAGTGCGCCGATGCGATAGCCATGCCAGTCGGCACGCTGGGCGCCGTAACGCAATGCCCCCCGGATAACCCTTATGGTGGTTTGCTGCATTGCGCGATCCTCCGGCAACGCCGGCGAGACTTCTTCCACCGGTTCCACGGTATTGTCGCAGACCCGGAAATTGTCAATGCGCGGGCCGCCGATACGGGGTCCCCTTTCTTTCGGGTAAACCACGCCAACGGAAAAACACTTGTCTTTAAGCACCGGCACGGCGACCAGCGCCCTGCCCTGAACCATGCCCTCTATGGGGTGCCCATTCCTGGCAGCGCTCAGCACCAGGCTTTCAATACCTTCGTCGACTCCAGCCATGGCAACCGATGCCGTCATGGCCAGCAACAGGGTTAATGCGCTTCGGTTCATTTACTGCTCCTTTTTACGGAGACCGCATCACCCTCTTCCTGTCCGAATATCTTGGGCATGACGAGACTGAACAGGGCCAGCAAAACGGTGATCACCACGAAAGCAATCGTGGCCTCCTTGCTGTTCATGCTCGGGCCTTTTCTCTTGTCGTTCATGCTACAAAACTCCATGCAGTCTTTCTTAAATTATTGCTTTTTGCGGCCGTACATACTCCCGCCTCATTGCAATGTGCCCTTCCTGGGCATGGCCAATCCATCCAGGATTTCCTTGAAACGGATCAGCTGCTCCTGGGCGGCCTCGATCATGGTGACTTCTACGCCCGCGTAGTTGCGCGCGGCATTCACATCGCCATGTTCGTCCAGTGTCACCAGGCAGAGGATGCGATCAACCCCCAGGCCGACCGCGGCTTGGTGAAGGTTCAAGGTCGGCCACACGCCGTAGTAAGGAGGATCTACGACATCGAAGCTCAGCAGAGTATCGCTGTAGACCTCCTCCATCTCAACGGCGTGACGGAAGCGCGGCGAATCTTTTGCCCCTTTGGGCGTAATGAATGCGGCTACGGAGGCATCGCTATCCTCGTTGACGGAACACACCAAGGCCATGGCCTCCAAGTTGCAGCCCATCATCTGGCTGACAACACCTTGAATGTCGATATTTTCTGATATGGCTGACTTATTCATTTTCAATCCTTTATTCTCCTGTTATTGCCTCACTTGCAGTGCACAGCCTGGCTATGTCGCGCATTCTGCTTCAGTGGAAGACACTTCTGTATCGAAGCCTTCCTGCGCAACTACCTCGAGGCCGGCTTCCGCCAGGAACTCGCATGGCGGCTGGTCGCTGCGCGTAAATATGGTCAGGGAGTCTCGTGCCCTGCTCATGGCCACGTAAAATATCCGGCGCTCCTCTTCCAGTTCCTCATCCAGCGAATCTTGTCCGCACTTCGGGACGGATCCACCGTAGACGTCCACGAGGAAGACGTGTTCCCACTCGAGTCCTTTTGAGGAATGGAAGGTGGACAGTATCACGCGGGGAATATCCTTTTCATTGCGTTGCTGCAATCTGAAAAGGCGTTGCTGGAGACTCCCGCCGCCGTCGGCCAGTGTATCCCGGGCCGCTTCCAGCTTCTCCTTGTCCCTGACGTCCCTTCTGCTTTTGCCTTTTATGGCGTTCCCGTCCTCATCGCTGGCACAGGAGCCTGTCATGACACGAGACATCCACGCGGCAACCCCGCGGATGACCCCTTGCGCAGTTCGCGCGTTATCGCCGGCACGCAGCTTGTCTGCCCATCCATGGCCCAGGCATAACAGGTCTTCCGCCTCGGCCCCGAAGGTTCCCCCAAGGGATTGCGGCGGCTGAGTCGGGTCGATCAGCGACCAGATGGAACCGCCCGAGTTCCTGACCAGATCGCCGATGCGCGATTCCTGGACTCTAGCCCAGCGCAGTGCGATTTCCAGGCCGATGCCGTCCTTTTTTAGCAGCGATTGCAGTATCGCCTGATAGACCTGAAGCACGGGAGCATCCCAGAAGGACCGTCCAGTCCGCAGAAATGGAACTCGTGCCTTGCGGAATGTATCTTCGATGGCATGCAACTGGGCGTTGGTTCTGGCCAGCACCGCCGCCTGTCTGTGCCTGACGGCAAAGCGGGACGGCTCCTGATTCGGCAATGGCTCGGGCATGGGGTTCTTGGCGCAGAGACCGTCCAGCGCGTGCACAATCTTCATGGCCTGGTCGCCGTTCTTTCCCAACACGATGACCTTGGGCAGCGGACCGGCGCCGCGCGCAGCCTTGATGCTCTTGCGCACCCGGTCCACGTTGTTGGAAATCAGGCGGCTGGCGCTGCTCACGATGCCTTCGGTGGAGCGATAATTGGTGTCCAGCGTGATCAGCCTAGCATTTGTAGCGGCCGCGAACTCCATCATGCCCTTATACCCAAGGCTACGGCGGAAGCCAAAAATCGACTGGTCGTCATCGCCGACCGCACAGGCCACGGGGTTCTGGCGCAGGTGATGCAGCAGCCAGTCGAACTGAATAATATCGACGTCCTGGTATTCGTCCGCGAAGAGATGCGTTGCCGGGAGCGGCTTGAGTGTACCGGCTTCCATCATGGCATTGGCTTGCAACAGGATGTCCGTGAAGTCACTGGCGTTGGCCGCTGCCTGGTAACGCTTGTAGGCGGCCGTCAGTTTATCCAGGTCTGGATTTTCACCCGCGAACTCTGGGTCGCTTTTGCATCGGCAGATGCCGGCCTCGGCCTCCTCCATGGATACTTCCAACCTGGTTTCGTGAAGGCTACGCCGAATCAAGTGCCGCGTCTCGATCTCGGACAGTATTTTCCCGATTCGCCCGACTTCCTTGAGCTGTTTCAGTGCAAGGGCGTGGAAGGTGCCCATCGTGAGATGGGCGAGGCGTTCCTTGCAGGTGTCTTTGAACTTGCCTTCGGACAGGTCTTTGGTGATGCGCTCTCGGATCTCGTTGGCCGCATCCCGTGAGAACGTGGTCAAAATGATCCGAGGATCCGGGTGGGTGGACAGCACATGACTGACCTTGTTGATTAGTACCCGCGTCTTGCCGCTGCCCGGGCAGGCGCAGCACAAGATATTTTCTTCAGACTCTACGGCATCCTTCTGCGCATTGTTGAGTTGAAGTGCCATCGCGCACTAAGCCGTGGCCGGCACCGCTTCGCTCAGGCTGTCCATGTCGGACTGGGCGGTGGAAATGGCTTGTGTCTTGGCGGATTTGCGCTTCTCGCGGGATTCGTTGCGACGCTGTTCGGCGGCAGCCTGCCGCTGGGCCTTCTCCTCTTCCTGCCGCTTGACTCGCTCGGCTGCCTTGGCCTTGTCTCGCTCGGACTGCCGCTCACGATCCTTCTGACGTTCGTCCAGAACGCCGTTGCAAATACGCTGGATATTGCGGAAATGCTGGCTAGAAAAGCGGCCGATGCCAAACAAGTTCTGGCGCACCTCGCGCTCCGTGTTCAGCTTTACCCGCATCGCTTCGTCCGGACTGTCCGATAGCTCGCTGGTCACCCACAGGTAGTGCAGGATCGTCAGGTACAGGTCTGCTTTGGCCATAATTTCGAGGAACTGGGTCACCGCGTTGGTTACGCTCCTGGTCTCGTAGTTGGTCACCAAGCGCTGGATTTCGTCGCTACCAAAGCCGCCCAGCTCCAGTTTCTGCTCACCTTGGGCAATCCGGGTATCAAAATAGTTGTGCAGGCGATCCAGATGCGTGTTGATGGCCGTCTCGGCCTTGAATACTTCGTCCTCCTGATAGACGTCACTCTTCAGGTTGTTGGACAAAATCATTCTGGCTCTGCAAGTGATGTAGTACGTGTCCCTGGAGAAAGGCTCGAACCCGGTGGCCATGATATCCAGCACCATCTGGTTGCAGAGGGGAACAAATCCAGGCGCGGCCAGTGCGCTCGGGTTACGGTCGAAGAAATGCATGGAGCTTTTCTTCATCCATTTCGCAATAGGAATCAACTTTGGGGTGGGTTGCGCCATTCTCGTCGTCCAAATGTGGTCTTTAACAGTGACAAATGATTGCACGATGACCGGCGCTTGCCGATGGGGAAATTACGCCGAAAACCCCGCGTTGACAGCAGTTTTGGGTTGTGGCCGTTGTTTACTGGACCAATCACAGCTAATTTGCGCTCATGATTGCCCAATCCCTTATAGATAGCGTGCTGGCGAGTGTGAATCTACCCGACTATATAGGGGAGCAGATGCCGCTTGCCCAACGATCCGGCACCCATGAGGGGTTATGCCCATTCCATGATGAGCAGACGCCCAGCTTCAAGGTCTTTCACGACCACTATCATTGCTTCGGCTGCGGAACGCACGGCAATGCCATCGAATTCACTATGGCCCGACAGGGCATGTCCTTCCCGGAGGCGGTTCGCTGCCTTGCTGCGCGCTCTGGGATCGCCATTCCCGATGAAACCAGGGAGCGCCAGATACCGTCCGGCATGGAGCGTCAGCTTGAAACCTTGCGCCGCGCCTGTGCCGAGTATCAACGGCTTCTCCTGAGCAACACCGGCGTAACCGGCATGGACGAGCTGGGCGCTCGGGCGATAGATGCCGACACGATCATGCGCTTCGGCATCGGCTACGCGCCCGAAGCATGGAACACCTTGACCGATGATCGCAGCTTCGGCTGGGACGGCTTGCTGGAAGTGGGGCTGGCGGTGCGGAAGCGTGAAAAGAAAGGCTGCTACGATTTCTTTCGCAACCGCCTGCTCTTCCCCGTTCGAGACATTGACGGGAATGTTGTCGGGTTTGGCGGTCGACGCCTCGGCACCGAAGGCCCGAAGTACCTGAACACCCCGGAGACGGCCTTGTACCAGAAAGGTCGCGTCCTGTTCGGACTGCAACAAGCCCGGGCGGCCATCCGGCAGGAACAGGCTGCCATCGTCTGCGAAGGCTTCTTCGACGTGGTTACGCCATCGCAGAACGGCATCGAGAATATCGTTTCGACCTGCGGTACCGCCTTGACCGAACCTCAGATTGAATTGCTGCTGTCGCTCGCGGACAAGGTGGTGCTGTGCTTCGATGGGGATTCGGCCGGGGCCAAGGCCACCTGGCGTGCCGCCGAGCTGCTGACTTCCTTTGTCAGCGACCATCACGAAGTCAGACTTTGCCGCATGCCGGGTGGACACGATCCGGACAGCCTGGTGCGGGAGCAGGGGCCGGATGCGTTCCGTAGTCTGATTGACCAAGCGCCGACATTGACGGCTTACCTTGTCGATGCGGTTGTTCGTGGCTCGCGTATTCCAGAAGCCCGTGCCCGGTCGCTATCCATGGTCGCTTCCCTGTGGCGGCGGTTTTCGGCTCCGGGTCTGGCCATGTTTTTTCGACAGTACGCCTGCGAAGCACTGGGGCTTACGCCAGATGAGTTTGCGCTGCTGGTGGGCGTGGCATCCGCGACACCTGTCGATCATTCGCTCCGGGCTTGTCCGTGCTGCGGCTCCGATGCACAGATCGAGGCACATGACGACGGACATCGCGTCCGTTGCTGCAATTCAGAGTGCGGGATGGCTACCCCGGTAAAAACGAATATTGAATCCTGCCGGAACCTCTGGAGCCGGCGCGAGCGTCCTAAATTACGGCAAACCAATAAAAAGAATGAAAAAATTGATTAACTTTGTCCCCAACTACGATGTTGTGATGCACCACCAGGTTCGCGAGGGCGAACATGCAGTCCTTTTGGCGGCCGGCGGGCATTATTCAGTGTGTCAGACCCAACCAGAACGGATGCTGGCCACCGCGCCGAACTATGACGCAGGCGGCCGCGGCTTGTTGAGCGCCCCATTGAGCGCCAAGGGCTTGGCGCATCTGTTGCAATGGGTGGATCGCAACACCGCCCTTGCCCGATTCCGCGAGATGGCCGGGCTGCCGCACCATGGTCTGCGGTTATACAACGACGAGGCTTCTGGGTGAGCCTCCCTGTCCAGCGTATCGCGGTCTGCCGGGGTGTTCACACTGCCCTGTGGCTTTCCTCGACTCGCGCTGGACAAATGCTGCTGGCCGAGGACTATCGCAGCGGCCGGCGTCCCCGGTGCATGTGTACACAAGAAGGCGTCGAAATGTATGTGGGCCGTCGCGGCTCCCTTTACTATCTTTCCCGCATGCCCGGCAGCGGCTTCCTGCATGACCCTGCCTGCGAGTCCACGGAGGACGCCAACCTTCTTTCCGGGGCCGGGTGCTATGCGCCAGGCGCCCTGGTTGAAACCGAGGAAGGGCTGATGCGGATACGCGCCGCCCTGGATGTGCGTGGACGAATTGCCCTCCCCTCGCCTGAAGTGCGCCTTGATGGGGTGATGGATCTACTGCTGGAACAGGCCAATCTCAACCGGACAGATCCGGACGAGGCTTCCCGATCCTGGGCACAGGTCAGGGACCGTCTTCTTGAGGCGGCACAAAACTTCCTGGTTGACGGCGCGTCCCTTGCGGACCGGCTTTTTGTTCCCGAGCCTTACGACCGTCAGCGGCCCGGCAAAGGGGAAGCTGCAGCACGCGCGTTCGTCGCCGACCATCATGCCGCCGCCCTCCTCTGCGCCCCGCTGAAGGAGCTTCGGCATCGCGGCTATAGTTGGCATCTGACATTGAAGCACCTTCCCGGTCTGGACTTGTGGATCAGCGACGACACCACCGCCGAGATCGAGTCCCGGTATGGTGCACCGATCATCACATCCCCGCCTGAGTACGCTTTGTGTATCGCCAGGGTCAAACCTGGGCGTCAGGCTGGCAACATCAACGTGGTCAATCTCAGTCTGCGCCCCACGGACAAGCAATATCTCCCGTGCGGGTCCGCACTGGAAGCCGAAATTGCGACCGGCTTTCGGGAACGTGGCATCGGCTTCATGCGGCCCCTTCGCTTCGATTCGCCGCCGGACGTGGCCCTAGCCGACTATGCCGTTCTTTCCGGCGACCAGGCCAAGCCCGTGTTTGTCCTGGCGCCCACGGGCAATCCGGTGTTGGATGAAGCAAAACGTGCTACCGCCCACCTTATGCAACGTAACCACACTCCCGCGATCATCCACGAAATTGCGCCTGAGTCGCCGCCTCGACTAACGCGCTAATCCACGAAATTTTCTTTTCAGAAAACCATAGGCATAACTGGCAGACTGAAGAAACTGAAGTGACGGGAACGCCTACATTGCTTTCGAATTGGTGATGCTCCGGAATACCCAGAGGATCA
>JAIOJM010000392.1 GCA_019911785.1 Sulfuricella sp.
GCGGCCATCCGCATCGTCCGCCTGGCAGCGCCCTATGCGGCCTTCCCCGAGGATCTCCGCAAGGATACCGATGAGTTGGGTATCGTGCGCACCTGGACTTTTACCCGCGCCGACCAGTTGGGCACTTTTGCCGACTAGCCTGGTAGGAGCGCCGCCCCGGCGCGAATGCGGTCACAAATCGCGGCGAGGGCGCCGCTCCTACAGTGGTCTTTTGGCTCTAATGGATAATCTGACATAATGAAACCATGCAAAACGTCAACCTGACCGACCATTTCCTGATCGCCATGCCCGCCATGACCGATCCCTATTTCGCCAAGTCCCTCACCTATGTCTGTGAACACACCGAGCAGGGGGCGCTGGGCGTGGTGATCAACAAGCCGATCGAGATGACCCTGAAGATGCTGCTCGATCAGGTCGGCATCGAACTCGAAGCGGAAGATCATGCGGAGGAACTGGTGCACTTCGGCGGGCCGGTGCAGATGGATCGGGGATTCGTCCTGCACCAGCCGGTCGGGGAGTGGATGTCCACCCTGGCGGTGAACGACAGCGTCGCCCTGACCACCTCTAAAGACGTCCTGGAAGCGGTCGGCCGCGGACAAGGCCCGTACAAGCTGTTGGTATCGCTGGGCTATGCCGGCTGGGCGGCGGGGCAACTGGAGCAGGAGCTGGCGCAAAATGCCTGGCTCACCGTGCCGGCCACGGCGGCCATCATTTTCGATCTGCCCTGGGAGCAGCGCCTGACCGCCGCAATGCAACTGCTGGGGGTGGATCTCGCCAGCCTGGCCGATGGGGCGGGGCATGCCTGAAATTCGTGAAGAGTCAGGAGTGAGGAGTGAGGAGAAAAATCCTTCTTGCTCACCAGTCGCGTCCCCTCACTCCTCACTCCTCACTCCTCACAAGGTGCAGGGCACCGTGCTGGGTTTCGATTTCGGCATCAAGCGCATCGGCGTGGCGGTGGGCGAACTGGAGCTGGGGCTGGCGCACCCCTTGACCACGGTTGTGGGGGAAAGCAACGACCAGCGCTTCGGCGCGATCGAGGCGCTGCTCAAGGAATGGCGGCCGGTGGTGGTGGTGGTGGGGTTGCCTGCCCACGCGGACGGCGAGGAGCACGAAATGAGCGCGCGCTGCCGGCGCTTCGCGCACCAGCTGGAAGGCCGCTTCGGCCTCAAAGTGGTGCTGGTGGACGAACGCCACAGCTCCACCGCGGCGAGCGAGGATCTGAACGAGGCCGGGGTGCGCGGCCGCAAGCAGAAGGCGGTGCTGGACCAGGTCGCAGCGCAGCGGATATTGCAGTCTTATCTGGATGGTCAATAATATGAAAAACAATCCCCAACTCAACAAGAACGGCGAGCTGCAGCACCTCCTCACCATCGAGGGGCTGCCCGCGGCGACCTTGCGCCACATCCTCGACACCGCTTCGTCCTTCCTCAACATCCCCGAGCGCGAGGTGAAGAAGGTGCCGCTGCTGCAGGGCAAGGCGATCTTCAACCTGTTCTTCGAGCCCAGCACGCGCACCCGCACCACCTTCGAGATCGCCGCCAAGAAGCTCTCCGCCGACGTGATCAACCTCAACGTCGGCGCGTCCAGCACCAGCAAGGGCGAAACCCTGCTCGACACCGTCGACAACCTGGCGGCGATGCAGGCGGACATGTTCGTCGTGCGCCACGGCCAGTCCGGTGCGGCGCACCTGATCGCGGGCCATGTCGAGCCGCACATCCATGTCGTCAACGCCGGCGATGGGCGCCATGCCCACCCCACCCAGGGGCTGCTGGACATGTTCACCATCCGCCATTACAAGAAGGATCTGACCCGCCTGCGCGTGGCCATCGTCGGCGACATGCTGCACTCGCGCGTGGCGCGTTCGCAGATCCATGCGCTGACCACGCTGGGCGTGCCGGAAGTGCGCGTGATCGCTCCCAAGACCCTGATCCCGGCCTGTGCCGAACGCATGGGGGTGCAGATTTACCACGACATGGCCAAGGGGCTGAAGGATGTTGACGTGATTATCATGCTGCGCCTGCAGAACGAGCGCATGCGCGGCGCACTGCTGCCTTCCGCCCAGGAGTACTTCAAGTATTACGGCCTGACCGCCGAGAAGCTGGCGCTGGCGCGGCCAGACGCCATCGTCATGCATCCCGGCCCGATGAACCGCGGCGTGGAAATCGAATCCTCCGTCGCCGACGGCGTGCAGTCGGTGATCCTGTCGCAGGTGACCTTCGGCATCGCGGTGCGGATGGCGGTGATGAGCATACTGATGGGCGGGAACTGACATGAAAATCCACATCAAGAATGGCCGACTGATCGACCCGAAGAACCACATCGACGCGCAGCGGGACTTGTACCTCGCAGCCGGCAAGATAGCCGCTGTTGGCGCCATGCCAGAGGGCTTCCATGCCAACCGCACGATCGACGCCACCGGCCTGGTGGTCTGCCCCGGCCTGGTCGATCTCTCCGCCCGATTGCGCGAGCCGGGTTACGAATACAAGGCCACGCTCGAATCCGAGATGCTGGCGGCTGTGGCGGGCGGCGTCACCAGCCTGGTCTGCCCGCCCGACACCGACCCGCCGCTGGACGAGCCGGGCCTGGTGGAAATGCTCAAGCACCGCGCCAAGAGCCTGAACCAGGCGCGGGTCTATCCGCTGGGAGCCCTCACCCAAGGTCTGGCCGGCGAGCGCCTGACCGAAATGGCCGAACTCCACGACGCCGGCTGCATCGCCTTCTCCCACGCCGACGTGCCGCTCACCGACACCAACGTGCTGTTGCACGCCATGCAGTATGCCGCCACTTTCGGTTTCACCGTCTGGCTGCGCCCGCAGGACGCCTTCATCTCCCGCGACGGCGTCGCCCACGACGGCGAAGTCGCCACCCGGCTCGGCCTGCCGGCGATTCCTTCCTGCGCCGAAACCATCGCCCTTGCCGGCATCCTCGCCCTGGCCCGCGAAACCGGCGCGCGCATCCACATCTGCCGCCTGTCCAGCCGCGAAGGCGTGGCCCTGATCCGCGCGGCGAAAGCGGAAGGCCTGCCGGTGACCTGCGACGTCGCCATCCACCACGCCCACCTGAGCGAAATGGATATCGGCTTCTTCGACGCCAACTGCCACCTGATTCCCCCCTTGCGCAGTCAGCGCGACCGCGACGCCCTGCGCGAGGCGCTCGCCGACGGCACGGTCGATGCTCTGTGCTCCGACCACGCCCCGGTGGACGACGACGCCAAGCTGCTGCCCTTCGCCGAAGCCGAACCCGGCGCCACCGGCCTGGAACTGCTGCTGCCGCTGACGCTGAAATGGGCGAAGGAAACCGGGGTTTCCCTGTCCGTCGCCATCGCCAAAGTCAGCGCCGAACCGGCACGGGTTCTGGCGCTGAACAACGGTCACCTGGGGGCGGGACAGCCCGCCGACGTGTGCATCTTCGACCCGGAGCAGTACTGGAAGGTTGAGCCGGCATCGCTTAAGAGCCAGGGGAGGAATACGCCGTTTCTGGGGTTGGAGTTACAGGGGAAGGTCAGGATTACGTTGGTGGAGGGGCATGTGGTTTATGAGGCTTGATCGGCTTTGTTCTGGTGCTTTCTATTCGGCGGAATACGCTTCGCTATTCCGCCCTACCGCGCTGCTTTAGTTATGGATTACCTAGAATTGCTTTTTGCTGCGCCAAGTACACATCTTTGCTAATCAAGCCAGCATCATTTAACCGTTTTAATTCCTTTAATTTTTCTTCATTTGATTGTGAAGTAATGGGTGGGGCTGATGTATTAATTGAAACATTATCAATCTTGAGTCGGAATAATTCCTCAATAAGTTGAGAAATGTTTGTCCTGATAGCACCTTCGTTTGCGAGTTTTAACCGCTCCACACCCAATAGAGAATCACCAAACTTCGCTGTGTACGGAACAGCGACTGTTCTATTGAAAATCTCTCTGCCAGTTGCTCGCTCTGCAACGATATAGTTGACCGATGCGGTGACTGTCATATCAAGGCCGATGAAAGGCTGTGCTACGTTCTGGAGATGTACTGTCAGTGTATGGCTCCCTGCTTGGCGGTTGGCTGCAAGCAAACCAACGGTACGTAATGATTCTTCAAGAGCTTGTGAAAATTCACTGCTACCCACATTCGATTTCCACATGGGGTTGGTTTCCTGCCCGCCTGTAACATCGCGAATAGCGACGTTGTTGCGTAGCGGGGTTTCGGCGATGCGCTGGTGAGGCGCGCCACTAACAACCATTTGATCCACCCGTGCAGGTGTAGCACACCCCGAAAGCAAAACGAGGCTGCCTAAAATTACGAAGCTACAAAAAATTTTATTCACAATTTTTACCTTTGCCGGATTCAATTTGATGACGCTGGCACTATTGATTAAATTGCCAGGCAATAACATGGTCGAGAAAGGAGTGTATTGCTCCTGCTGTCACCCATTAACTTCAACCGATTTCACAGTGCGACTACGGATTAGCCAATATTGCTTTTTGCTGCGCCAAGTACACTTCCGTGCTAAGTAAGCCAGCATCATTCAACCGTTTTAATTCATTGAGCTTTTCTTCATTGGATTGAGTTGGGATGGTGGCAATGGTTGAAGGTAGCTGATTTTTGGGTTCGATTGTTGCCCCCACAGCACCGAGGCATTTTTTTGCGACGGCAGATTGCTCAATGGCATCGTATTCACCTTTTAGGCGTGAATATTCAGCTTCTTGTTGTTTCGTGCCGCCAAGTGCGAATAGTGCAGGCCAAAACAGGAGCATACCTACACCCATAATTGCTTTGTCGTTTGATGCGGCTTCGTCAAGACGACCGCCCAATTGGTTGACTTTGCTTTGGATGCGTTGCGATTCGTTAGCGAGTTGGCCGCAGTCGTAAGATTGAAACTGCATTGGTGAAGTGTAGTTTGAAGCGATGTCTCTTGAGGCTGTGGCACAGCCGGCAAGTGTGATGGTTATGGAAAGAACAGAGACTATTATTTTTTTCATGCTATCCCCTTTGGAAAACGGTCAGACTCGATTTTAATTCTGAATTTTCTTGTGCAAGAAAATTTGACTCAGTATAGGGAAAGCAGGTTTTGGGGTATATAGGGGTTTCCCTATATTTTCGGGTGGTAGATGAATATGGCCGCCGGTGTGGGCGCAATAGTGAAGCGTATTGCGCCGCATGTTTTGGGTGCGCTGCGCGCAGATATTTGGGTGCCGGGGCTGCCCGGCGGGCAGGTTACTTTTCTTGCTTCGCCAAGAAAAGTCACCAAAAGAAGGCGACCCACCCGCACCGGCCCTTCGGGCT
>JAIOJM010000049.1 GCA_019911785.1 Sulfuricella sp.
GCCAGCGCATAGCCCACGCGCAAACCGGCCAGGCCGTAAGCCTTGGAGAAGGTGCGGGTGACGATCAGGTTCGGAAAGCGTTTCAGCCAGCCGACGCTGTCGCTTTTCATCGCATCCGGCAGATATTCGGTGTATGCCTCATCCAGCACCACCAGGACATTCTCCGGCACTCGCTCGATCAATCCCAGCAGTTGCACGGGGTCCAGCAGCGTGCCCGTGGGGTTGTTGGGATTGGCGATAAACAGGATGCGGGTATCGCCTGTGATGGCCGCCAGCATCGCCTCGGGATCATGGCCGAAATCCTTCGCCGGCGCCTCGATACCGCGCGCACCGACCGCCTGGGTCGCCAGCGGGTAGACTGCGAAGGCATGCTGGCTGTACACCGCTGAGGTCTGAGGCATCAGGAAGGCACGCGCCGCCAGTTCCAGCACGTCGTTGGAACCGTTGCCCAGAACGATCTGCTCAAGCCCGACGACATGCCGTTCCGCCAGTGCGGTTTTCAGCGTAAAGCCGTTGCCGTCCGGATAGCGCGCGAGCTCCATGAGCACGTTCTCGATCGCCGCCAGCACACGCGGGCTGGCGCCGAGCGGGTTCTCGTTGGAAGCCAGCTTGACGATATCGCTTTCCGGCAGGCCCATTTCCCGGGCCAGCTCGGCAATCGGCTTGCCCGGCTGGTACGGCGCGATGGCGCGGATGTAACCCGGTGCTAGTTCGCTCAAATCCATCTCAAAGTTCAGTCATATATTCTTTAAAAAAACCTATTAACCGCAGATTAACGCCGATGAACGCCAATTTATCCATTTGATACATCTGCGTTTATCCGCGTTAATCGGCGGTTAAATGGTTTAAAGCACCGCCACGGGATAGGAACCGAGGACTTTCAGGAAGGCCGCCTTGTCGGCAAGCTCGGCCAAGGCCTGGGCAACCTTCGCATCCTGGCGATGCCCTTCCACATCCACGAAAAATACATACTCCCAAAGCCCCGAGCGGGAAGGCCGGGATTCCAGCTTGGTCATGCTAACCTGATGCCGGGCGAGCGGCGTCAGCAGCTCGTACACCGCACCCGGACGGTTCCTGGCGGACATCGCCAAAGAGGTCTTGTCCCGGCCGGAGGGCGCGGCATCATGCTGGCCGATCACCAGAAAGCGGGTGGTATTGTCGGGCTTGTCCTCAATATTTTCCGCCAGCTTTTCCAGCCCGTAATGCTCCGCCGCCGCCTCGCCGGCGATCGCCGC
Source organism: Sulfuricella sp. (assembly GCA_019911785.1). The sequence continues at coordinate 1,236 of JAIOJM010000049.1, forward strand.
CGCCGCGCCATCCTCAGCGGCCAGACGCGCCGCCTCGGCATTGCTCACCACCGCCACGCGCTCCACGCCCGTCAGATTCTGGTTGAGCCACTCGTGGCACTGAGCGAGGGACTGCGCATGCGAATAAACTTTCTCCGGCTTGCCCGTTGCCCCCGCCTTGCGCAGCAAAAACTGGTGCACCCGCAGATCGACCTCGCCACAGACCTGGAGGGGCGTCTGCAACAGCAGATCCAGTGTTGTGCCGACCGCGCCGCCGGTGGAGTTTTCCACCGGCACCACGCCGTAATCCGCCAGCCCCGCTTCCACCTCGCGGAACACCTCGTCGATCGAGGCGCAGGGACGAGTCAGTGCGGCATGACCGAAATGCTTGATGGCCGCCGCCTGGGTGAAAGTGCCTTGTGGCCCGAGGAATGACACTGACAGTGGCTTCTCCAAGGCAAGGCAGGCCGACATGATCTCGCGGAACAGGCGCGCCACGGTCTCGTCCGAAAGGGGGCCTGGATTTTCTTCCTTGATCCGGCGCAGCACCTGCGCTTCGCGCTCGGGCCGATAAACCGCGCCATTTTTCAGGTCGCCGATCGCCTTGGCATGCTCGGCGCGGCGGTTCACGAGCTTCAGCATCTCGCTGTCGATCGCGTCGATGCTGGCACGGTGCTGTGCAAGCTCCTTATCCATGTTTCTGCTCGAACTCGCGCATGAAGCCCACCAGGGCTTGCACCCCTTCCAGCGGCATGGGGTTGTAGATCGAGGCGCGCATCCCGCCCAGCAGGCGGTGGCCCTTCAGTTGCGCCAGGCCGCAGGCCTTGGACTGCCTGAGGAACTCCTCGTCCAGCGCCGCATCCTTGAGTGTGAAGGGCACGTTCATGCGCGAGCGGCTGTCTCTTGCCACCGGGCAATGGTAGAAACCGCTGCTGTCCAGGCAATCGTAAAGCAGCGCCGCCTTGGCGTTGTTGCGCTTGTCCATTTCCGCCAGCCCGCCGAGGCGCTTCAGCCACTTGAACACCAGGCCGGCGATGTAGAGCGAATAGGTAGGCGGGGTGTTGTACATCGAGTCGTGGTCGGCATGAATCTTGTAGTCGAACATCGTCGGCGTGCCCGGCAGCGTCTGGCCGATCAGGTCTTCGCGCACGATCACGATGCACAGGCCGGCCGGGCCGATATTCTTCTGCGCGCCGGCATAAATCAGGCCGAAGCGGGAAACATCCAGCGGGCCGGACAGGATGCTGGAGGACATGTCCGCCACCAGCGGCACGCCGCCGGTTTCCGGTATCCAGTGGAATTCCACGCCGCCGATGGTCTCGTTCGGGGTGTAATGGACATAGGCGGCATCCTGGCTCAATCGCCATTTATCCTGGGTCGGCGCGTAGCTGAATTTGGCGTCTTCCGAACTGGCGGCGACGTTCACCGTGCAGTATCTTTCCGCCTCCTCGATCGCCTTCTGCGACCACACCCCGGTATTGACGATGTCCACGGTTTTTTTGCCGCGCAGCAAATTCATCGGCACCATGGCGAACTGGCTGGAAGCCCCGCCCTGCAGAAACAGCACCTTGTAGTTGGCGGGAATGCCCAGCAACTCGCGCAGATCGGCCTCGGCCTGGGCGGCAATGCCCATGAATTCCTTGCCGCGATGGCTCATCTCCATCACCGACATGCCGCAGCCCTGCCAGTTAAGCATCTCGTCGCGCGCCTGCTCCAGGACTTCCTCCGGCAATGCGGCGGGGCCGGCGCTAAAATTGTA
>JAIOJM010000050.1 GCA_019911785.1 Sulfuricella sp.
TCGAAGCGATGCGTTGCTTCCTGCTGCAATATCGCGGGGAACTCGACGCGACTGTGGAACCTTCATCACTCAATCAGGAGAGTCAGTCATGAAAACTATCCTTGCACTGTCACTGTTTGCAGGAATGGCAACGGTATTGGCTGCACCGTTGGCTGCTGCCGAAACGAAAGAGAGTCCGAAGAAAGTCGCGGCGATGGCCAACATGTGGGGTGATACGCCAACGCCCCATTTCAAGCCGACTGGCAAGCCCGTTACTGCCGCCCGGGGCGAAAATGTTTTCGTCGATCATTGCGCGATCTGCCACGGACTTCGTGGCAAAGGAGACGGTCCGCGCTCGGCATTTTTCCAGCCAGGGGTACAGTACATCCCCGACCTTACCCTCGCTGCTTTCCTGCAGGGGCGCGACCAGCAGTTGCTGGAAAGCATAAGGCAAGGACTGCGCCGGTTCCCAGAACCCGCCTACGTGATGCCCCAGTTCAAGTACATTCTGTCCGATGAGGAAATAAGGAGCGCGCTGGCCTATGTCAAGACGCTTCCTGGAAAAGCAATGAAATCCAAGTAAGCCAGGCTTGGAATTCTGGCAGGGCGCAACTGGTATTTTTTCGTTCATTCACAAAAGGAGTTTGTTATGAGCAAGATTGCTGCATTGTTTCTTTCCATGTGCATTCTGTTGTCAGGCGGCAGCGCACTGGCGGATGATTCGATGAAGAAGGACGCCATGGCCAAGGAGAGCATGAAGATGGAGCCCATGGGCAAGGATGCAATGGCGAAGGATGGCATGAAGAAGGGCTCGATGAAGAAAGACTCCATGGCCAAGGATGGCATGAAGAAGGATTCCATGACCAAGGGCGAAATGAAGAAGTAAGCATTGGGTAGGTGGAGTTTCCTCCGGACGACTGTAACGGATCGTTCGGAGGATGTCGATGGTTGTTCCGCAAAACCTGTACAGGTATCAAGACCCTGGATTTGCCATTCTCCACCATCGTCGGTGCCACGCTGATCCTATCGTTGGCCGCCTTTCCTGCCGGTGTGTTCGCTAGGCGTAAGGCGCATGTTGCACTTCGAAAGTAAATCCGCGTTGCAATTTAGCTTGCAACGTACATTGTTTAAGATGCTTATGTCTTTAATGTCCGCAAAATAAGGAGAGCTGAAAATGATAAAGTCGTCGCGCAGAGAATTTCTCAAAGCCGCCGGTGCCGCCTCGTTGAGCGTCATGCTGGGCGGTTCATATGCCTTGCGGGCCTTGGCCCAATCTCAGGACGCCATGACCCAGCACGAATACACCGGCTGGGAGAATTTCCACCGCAATCAGTGGAGCTGGGACAGGAAAACGCGTGGGGCACACCTCATCAACTGTACCGGCGCCTGTCCGCATTTCGTCTATACCAAGGACGGCGTGGTGATGCGGGAGGAGCAGTCGAAGGACATCGTGCCGATGCCCGGCATCCCCGAATACAATCCGCGGGGCTGCAACAAAGGTGAGTGCGCCGTCGATTACCAGTACGGGCCGCATCGCATCAAATATCCGTTGATTCGCGTCGGCGCGCGCGGCGAAGGCAAATGGCGGCGTGCGAGCTGGGACGAAGCGCTGGGAATGATCGCCGACAAGATCGTCGACACCATCAAGAACGAGGCGCCAGACTGCATCAGTGTGTTCTCTCCAGTGCCGGCGGTGGCGCCGGTGTCGTACAGCGCCGGCCATCGCTTTGCGCACCTGATCGGTGCCCACACCCATACTTTCTTCGACTGGTATGGCGACCATCCCACCGGCCAGACTCAGACCTGCGGTGTGCAGGGCGACACCTGCGAGACCGCCGACTGGTTCAACTCCAAGTTCATCGTATTGTGGGGCGCCAACCCGTCGGTCACCCGTATTCCCGACGCACACTATCTGTCGGAAGCTGCCCTCAATGGCACCAAAATCGTCAGCATTACGCCGGACTACAATGCTTCGACGATCAAGGCAGATCAGTGGATACACCCCAAGCCCGGCACCGACGGTGCGCTCGGCATGGCGATGGCTCATGTCATGATCAAGGAAAAACTGTTCGATGTGCACAGCGTGAAGGAGCAGACCGACCTGCCCTACCTGGTGCGCAAGGACAACAAGCGCTTCCTGCGCGAGGCCGATGTCGTCAAGGGTGGTTCGCCCAACAAGTTCTACGCCTGGGACGCGAAGACTGGCAAGGCGGTAATTATGAAGGGCTGCTGGGGCGAAGAGCCGGAGCAGAAGCCGGCGGTCAGCCCGGCCTTTCTGGGCCGCAACACGCTGACCTTCCCGAAAGGCCATATCGATCTGGGTGAACTCGATCCGGCGCTGGAAGGAAGCTACAAGGTGCAACTCGCCGACGGCAAGATGGTCGATGTGCAGCCAGTCTTCGATATCCTCAAGGCCCGCATTATGAACGAATACTCGCCGGAAAAGGCCGGGAGCATAACCGGGGTTTCGGCCAAGGTGATTACCCAGTTGGCCCGCGAATTCGCGGCCGCCAAACCGGCGATGATCATCTGCGGTGGCGGCACCAACCACTGGTACTACAGCGACGTGCTGCTGCGGGCCTTCCATCTGCTGACCGCGCTTACGGGAAGCGAGGGAAAAAATGGCGGCGGCGTCAATCATTACATCGGCCAGTGGAAGCCAGTCTTCTTACCCGGCATCGTCGCCTTGGCCTTTCCGCAGGGTGCTGCCAAGCAGCGCTTCTGCCAGACCACCATCTGGACTTACATCCATGCCGAGGTCAACGACGAGATGGAGAAAGTGGGGATCGATACCAACAAATATCTTCGTGAAAGCATCGCCACGCGCCAAATGCCGAACCTGCCGCGTGACGGCCGAGATCCCAAGGTGTTCATCGTCTATCGCGGCAATTATCTGAACCAAGCCAAGGGACAGAAGTACGTGTTGCAGAACCTGTGGCCGAAGCTCGATCTGATTGTCGATATCAACATCCGCATGGATTCGACGGCGCTGTATTCGGACATCGTGCTGCCGTCTGCCCACTGGTACGAAAAGCTCGACCTGAATGCGACTGAAGAACACACCATGATCAACATGACCGAGCCGGCCATCAAGCCGATGTGGGAGTCGAAGACCGACTGGCAGATATTCCTCGATCTGTCGAAACAGGTCGAGGCAGCGGCGGCGAAGAAGAACTTCACCAAGTTCAACGACGAGCAATTCAAGTGGGTGCGGGATCTGTCGAGCCTATGGAACCAGATGACCGACAACGGCAAGCTGGCCAGCGACGAAGCCGCCGCCCAGTTCATTCTCGACAGCGCACCGCAATCGAAGGGCATCACGCTGCAAATGCTGCGGGAGAAAGGGCCGCAACGCTTCAAGAGCAACTGGACGTCGCCGATGAAGGAGGGGATTCCCTACACACCGTTCCAGAACTACGTGGTCGACAAAAAACCTTGGCCGACGCTTACCGGTCGCCAGCAGTTTTATCTCGACCACGACACATTCTTCGCCATGGGGCTCGAATTGCCGACCTACAAGGCACCGATCGAGGCGGACAAGTTTCCGCTGCGCTTCAACACCCCGCACAGCCGCTACGGCATCCATTCGACCTTTAAGGACAACGTGCTGATGCTGCGGCTGCAGCGCGGCGGACCGTCGGTCGAGATGGCGCCTGCCGATGCCAATGCGCGCGGCATCAAGGACAACGACTGGGTCGAGGTGTGGAACAACCACGGTCGCGTCATCTGCCGCGTCAAGATTCGCAAGGGCGAGCAGGCTGGCCGCGTGTCCATGTGGCACACCCCCGAACTCTACATGGACCTTATCGAAGGCAGCACGCAGAGCGTCCTGCCGATTCGCATCAATCCCACCAGCCTGGTCGGCAATTACGGCCACCTGGTGTTCCGGCCCAATTACTACGGGCCGGGCGGCGTCCAGCGCGATTCGCGGGTGGAGGTCAAACGCCACCTTGGCACCACGCCGATGAGCCTGTGAGCAGCACAACCGAACGATCTTGGAAGGGAATGAATCATGGCTAAAGTTATGAAAGCATCAAAGCGGCAGTTGGCATTCGTCGTGGATCTCAACAAATGCATCGGTTGTCAGACTTGCACGGTTGCCTGCAAGAAGTTGTGGACCAGCGGTCCCGGTCAGGATTTCATGTACTGGCGCAACGTCACGACCGCTCCGGGCATGGGTTACCCCAGGAACTGGGAGACCATGGGAGGCGGTTACAAGGGTGGCGAGTTGCAAAAGGGTAAGAAGCCGATGCCGGTTGATTATGGCGTACCCTTTGAGTTCGACTACTCGGGGCGGCTTTTCGAGGGCAAACCGGGCCGTGTGCGGCCCAGCCCAACGCCGCGCTCGGCACCTAACTGGGACGAGGATCAAGGTGCCGGCGACTATCCGAACAACCATTACTTCTACCTGCCGCGGCACTGCAACCACTGCACCAAGCCCGCCTGCCTGGAGGCTTGCCCGAACGACGCCATCTACAAACGCGAGCAGGACGGGGTCGTGCTGATCCATCTCGACAAGTGCAAGGGGGCGCAGAGCTGCGTCGAATCCTGCCCATACAAGGTGCCGTACTATAACCTGGTGACCAACAAGTCCAACAAGTGCATTGGTTGCTTCCCGCGTATCGAGAAAGGGGTCGCCACTGCCTGTGTAGCCCAGTGCGTAGGCCGCGCCATGCACGTCGGTTTCCTCGATGATCCGGCGAGTTCGGTGAACAAGCTGGTGCTTCAGTGGAAAGTGGCGCTGCCGCTGCATCCCGAATTTGGCACCGGGCCCAACATCTACTATGTGCCACCGGTTCTCGGGCCGGGCATGGAAGATGGTGCCGGCAACATGTCCGACCAGCCGAAGATTCCTCTGGCGCAGTTGCAGGGGCTGTTCGGTGCGGGCGTTCAGGACGTGCTGAAGTTGCTCAAGTCGGAGCGTGAAAAGAAGATGAAAGGCCAGGCGTCGGATTTGATGGATACGCTCATCGGTCGGCGCAGCGCAGACATGATGCTTTCTCCGCTTACTTGAGGCCGGCCGGAATAGCGGTGCGGAGAGACTTCGCACCGCTGCCATCCTTTTAAAAATTGGAGAACAAAATGATGAAAGTGTTCCAGCTGGCAGCGATTCTGCTGCTTACGGCGGGATGGACTAATGCCGCTGATGAACCGGGCTATGAGGGCTTCCGCAACTGCTTAAAATGCCACGACGGTGAGGGTGACTCATGGCGCAAGACACCCCATGCCAAGGCATTCGAGTCGCTGAAACCAAACAATAAGGTGGAAGCCAAGATGAAGGCCAAGCTTGATCCGGCCAAAGACTATACGCGGGATTCGGATTGTGTCGGCTGCCACGTAACCGGTTTCGGCGAAAAGGGGGGGTATCACGTCAACATCGGGCCGGATGAGGCGAAGTGGCTCAGCGGCGTGTCCTGTGAGTCCTGTCATGGGGCGGGTAGCGATTTTCGGCGGAAGCACGGCGAGGCTGAAGATAGACTGAAAAAAACCGGTGAGCCGACCGACCGTCAAATGCTAATCGGGGCGAAGCAGAATTTCGATTACGAAAGGGCCTGCGCTCGCTGCCACCTAAATTACCAGGGGTCGAAATGGGCCGAGGCAAAACCGCCCTTCACGCCTTTCACGCCGGCAATCGACGCCAAGTATCAGTTCGATTTCAATAAGGCGGTGCGCACGCTAGGCAACGGTAATCCGGTCCATACCCATTACAAGTTGCGGGGGGTATTCACGGGCGGGCCTGTCCCGGCGATCCGGGCCGAACTCCAGAATACGGCGCAAGAACCAGAGGATTGATGCCGGGCCATCAGTCTGGGCACTTCCGATGGAGCGCTAAAGCGACACGATAGCAACACGATAATTAGGACGGGATACGCATTATGAATGATATGAACGCAGCAATGAGCATCAACCAGATCGAGAAGGCGGTAGCGCGCAGCCGCATTTATGCGCTGCTCGCCATGGGGTTCCGTTATCCGGAAGAAGGCGCCTTCTCGCAGTTCGCGGATGGCACCTACGCGGACATGATTGCCGGCGCCGTTGGCGTGTGTGCAGCGGGTTTGCTCGGCAACTTCGAGGAAAATTTGGCACCCCGCTTGTTGGTCGCTGCCTCCTGCCAAGAACTTGAGTCGGACTACCTCAGCGCTTTCGAAACCAACCGGCCGAAGCCCAGTGTTTCCCTTTATGAGGGCAGTTACCACCATAAGGGCGGCAAACCGGCGCTGCTGCTAGAACTGAAGGGCTTTTACCGCAATTTTGGCTTGGTGATTGCGGAGGCGGAAAACGATCTCGAAGACGCGCTTACCGCTGAGCTTGAATTCATGCAATTTCTAACCGCCAAGCAGGCGCAGGCGGAGGAGGGTCTATTGGACAAGGCACCTTATCTGCGGGCACAACGGGATTTCCTCGAACGGCATTTGGCAATGTGGTTGCCGGCGCTGCGGACGGCGGTGGATGCCAAGCTGGAACAACACTTCTATAGGGCGCTCACCGATTTTGGCGAGCAGCTTCGTCGCTCACGATATCGAGGAAGTGCGGCGCGATATTATCCTTCTTGGCTAATGCTCCAAATGCTTCGCTGTAGCTTTTAATCAACTGTAAAGGAGACAATCATGACGAGAAAATTAATCCGCAATCTGCGGAAAACCCTGATTGCGGGGGCTGCGCTATCCGTGCTCTCGGCGATTCTGCCGTTGCCTGCCGCTGCTGAGGAGCCGATGGCCGGTGACAATATGATAATCGAGCGGGGGAAAATCCTCACTCAGCCTGGCGTTTTTGGCGTATTCACGATGTTCAAGTTGCGACCCGAATGGAACAACGTGCCTGCCGCCAAGCGCATGAGGGCCGCCGATGAAGTCAAAAAGCTGATCGAGAAACACAAAAACAATGTGTTGGCCGATGTCTACCTGACCCGTGGACTGGAAACCAATTCCGATTTCTTCTTCCGCGTCAACACCTACGATCTTGCCAAGGCACAGACCTTCATGCGCGAGTTCCGTTCGACCAGCATCGGCAGAAATGCAGACGTTACCGAGACCCTGGTCGGCCTGACCAAGCCCTTGAACTACATCACCAAGGAACAATCACCGGGCTTCAATGCCGGCCTTAGTTCAGCCACCTACACTGGCTCCGCCCCCCGCTACGTGGTCGTCATTCCGGTGAAGAAGAGCGCCGAATGGTGGAATATCCCCGCTGAACAGCGCCTCCGGGAAATGGAAACCCATACCGCGCCAACGCTGGCGTTTCTGGTTAATGTCAAGCGCAAGCTCTACCATTCTACAGGCCTCGATGATACCGATTTCATCACCTATTTCGAGACCAACGACCTCGGCGCTTTCAACAATCTAATGATCAGCTTGGCCTCGGTTCCGGAGAACAAGTACCACGTCCGGTGGGGCAATCCGACTATCCTTGGCACTATTCACAGCCCGGAAGAGGTCATGAAGGTGCTTGCCGAGTAGTTCATTGTAACCATCGCTCACTGAGCGCGCCTGTCTGTGTCCGTCTTATCAGGCGGACATAGTGGTGGCGGAGAAAAAAGAGCTCCTTCGATCAACGCTTCGCGTCGCCATTTGTTCCGCCGTCGTCCGGTATATGGGGGGTGACGACCAAGGGTGAGCGGTGATTTTCGGCTGAAACCTGGAGCGCGGCGATAGGTGACCGTTTGGTTAAAAGGGAAATTGCCATGCTATGCGATAACCATGGACGTCGAATCGAATACTTGCGGCTGTCAGTCACCGACCGTTGCGATCTGCGTTGCACTTACTGCATGCCGGAAGGCTTCAAGGGATATGAGGAACCGGCCAACTGGCTGACGTTCGACGAAATCGAGCGGGTGGCCAAGGTGTTTGCTGGTCTGGGTGTGCGGCGCATCCGACTGACCGGCGGGGAACCGCTGTTGCGCGGGAACCTGGCCAGCTTGGCCGGACGCCTTTTCGCCCTGCCCGGCATCACCGACCTGTCGCTTTCCACCAACGCCACCCGCTTGGCGAAGTATGCGCGTGTGCTGCGCAAGGCAGGTATTTCCCGGCTCAACGTCAGTCTGGATACGTTGCGCCCGACGCGATTTGCCGCAATCACCAAACGGGATGTCCTCGCGTCCGTGTTGAGCGGCCTTATGGCCGCAAAAGAAGCGGGTTTCGGCCCGATCAAGATCAACATGGTGGTGATGGCGGGCGTCAACGACGACGAAATCGACGCCATGGTCGCATTCTGCGTCGAGCATGGCTTTATCCTGCGCATGATCGAAACCATGCCGGTGGGTGAAACCGGCAGAAACGCCGGATTCGTCGCGCTCACTCCAATCCGGGAGCGTCTGCGGTTGCGCTTCGGCCTAGTGGATGGCGTTGTGCCCGGCGGCGGCCCCGCTCACTATCTGGTTTCTCCCGACCGGCGGTTCCAGGTCGGTTTCATCACTCCCATGTCGCAGCATTTTTGCGAGACCTGCAATCGTGTGCGTTTGAGCGTCGATGGCACACTCTATACTTGCCTCGGACAGAACGATAAGGTGGATTTACGGACCTTGCTGCGCAGGGGTTGCAGCGACGCTGAACTGGCCGCATCGCTGGTCGAAGGCGTCAATCGCAAGCCGTTCAAACATGAATTCGAGGAAGACCCGGCCAAAGTCATTCGTTTCATGTCATCGACCGGGGGGTGAATGTTGTGTTTGTTGATCCGCCCAGATACAGACCATCCCAGCATTTCTCGTTGAAGATGTAACCTTTTACCGCTGCGTTCCGAATACTCAACAAAGAAGGAATGTGATCACTTTATAGCGAGGTTGATGATCATGAAGAACGAGTTTTATCGCCTTGATTATGAGCGTTTCAGCACTGCACGGTGGGGGGGCAATCGTCAAATGTGGTTTGCAATAGTGATTTTTGGCGGGTTTTCTGCGCAGAAGATGATTTTCTGAGTCGGTAAGTTTTTATTTTTTAAACTTTAATAAGGATCTCTGTTGTCATGAAGCGAAAAAATGGGGGGTACGCACTGCTGGCGACTAGTGCTTTGCTTTGTTTGACTTTTCAATCCGGCGCACTGGCAGCCGATGCTGGAAAACTTGCCGAAAGCTGCGCGAGTTGCCACGGCAAGGACGGCGCCAGCACCGAGAGCGATGTGCCGAATATTGGCGGTTATTCCGCCGAGTATTTCTCCGTCGCCCTGAAAGCCTACAAGAGCAAGGAACGTCCTTGCGTCGAGACCAAAGTGCGTTCCGGCGACAAGAAGGGGACCAAGACCGACATGTGTCAGCTGGTCAAGGACATGAGCGAAGCCGACGTCAAGGCGCTGGCTCAGCATTTTTCCGAGAAGAAGTTCGTGCGCACGGCGCAGAAATTTGATGCCGCCCTAGCCAAGAAAGGCAAGGACGTTCACGACAAGAATTGCGAAAAATGCCACTCTGAAGGGGCCAGCCTGGCAAGTGACGATGCGGGTATCCTGGCAGGGCAGAAAATGGCTTACCTGAAGGAGCAGACCGAGTTTTTCCTGGGCGGCAAGCGTACCATGCCCAAGAAAATGAAACCCAAGCTGGAGGGGCTCGACAAATCCGAAGTTGAAGCTGTCCTCAATTACTACGCCAGTTTCAAGTAAGCATTCATGGCGTTTGTGTAAATTAAACCGGTATTGAAAAGAGTAAGAGGGCGTAAGTATGTCGACCCCGACGGAAACTAAGAAACCTGGTAGATTTTGGCAGGCGTTGCGCAGTCCAAGTGCCAAATATTCATTATTGACGCTGTTGGGTGGAGGGTTCGTTGCGGGCATCATTTTCTGGGGCGGTTTCAACACCGCCATGGAGGCGACCAACAAGATGGAGTTCTGTATTTCCTGCCACGAGATGAAGGACAATGTCTATCAGGAATACAAGAAGACTATCCATTACTCCAATCGTACTGGCGTGCGTGCCGTTTGTTCCGACTGTCACGTGCCGAAGGACTGGGTCCACAAGATACAGCGCAAGATCCAGGCGAGCGGGGAAGTGTGGGGCAAGCTGACTGGCACGATCGATACCCGGGAAAAATTCCAGGCCAAGCGGTTGGAGTTGGCGAAACACGAATGGGCGCGCATGAAGGGTTCGGATTCGCGCGAGTGCCGCAATTGCCATAGCTACGAAGGCATGGATCTGGAGAAACAGGACAAGAGCGCGCAGAAAAAGCACGTGCTGGCCGCAAAAGTGGATTCCGGCAAAACCTGTATCGATTGTCACAAGGGTATAGCTCACGAAATGCCCAAAGGTGACCACGACAATGAATAAAGCAATTGCCGATGCCCCATTGCCCACTCGCGGGTATGGGGGGCTAAGAATTCATTGTCGCGTCGGGGCTAAAGCCCGACCAACATCACTCTCATTCAATTCTCCAGTGAGAGATTTCTCGCTGCATTCGCTCAAAGTCACATGATCATGGACAGACGGATGTTTATCAAACTGGCGACCGGCGGCGCTGGCCTTCTGGCCGTACCGCAGCTCTTCATGGCTCAGGCCATGGCGGCAGATCGCATAGCAAAAATCAGCAAGACCGATGCGGAATGGAAAAAACTGCTGACGCCGGCGCAGTACGACGTGCTGCGCCATGATGGCACCGAAGCGCCTTTCACCAGCCCGCTCAACAAGGAAAAGCGCAACGGCATGTATGCCTGCGTGGCCTGCAATCTGCCGCTCTTCCCTTCAAAATTCAAGTTCGACAGCGGTACCGGCTGGCCGAGCTTTTACGATGTGCTGCCCGGCCATGTCGAGACCACAACCGACTACAAGCTGGTGCTGCCGCGCACCGAATACCACTGCGCACGCTGCGGCGGCCATCACGGCCATGTGTTCAAGGACGGGCCGGCGCCCACCGGGCTGAGGTACTGCAATAACGGCGTGGCTTTGAAATTCATCGCGGACAGGGCTTAAATACATGATCATCGATATCGGATTGGCATTTCTCGAAGGTCTGGCGCTGATCGTCTCGCCCTGCATCCTGCCTGTTTTGCCGCTGGTGCTTGCGGCGTCGGTCGAGGGCGGTAGGCGCAGGCCTTACGGCATCATCATCGGTTTCGTGCTGGCATTCAGCCTGTTTGCGCTGGTTTCGCGCCAGATCGTCATGGCGCTGGGCGTCGATCTCAATATCATCAAGAACGCTTCCCTGGTGCTGCTCGCCCTGTTCGGCCTGGTGCTGCTGTCATCGAAGCTGTCGGATAAATTCAGCGCGGCTACGCAAGGCGCGGCCAATTTCGGCAACCAGCTTGCCTCACGCGGCGGCGGGGGGTTGCTCAGCGGCGTGATGATCGGCTCGCTGATCGGCCTGGTGTGGACGCCCTGCGCGGGGCCGATCCTGGCCGCCGTGCTGGTGCAGGTGATCCGCCAGCAGACCGTACTCGCCGGCAACCTGATCATCGTGTCATTCGCTATCGGCGCCGGCGTGCCGATGCTCATCATTGCCCTGACCGGGAGAAAGGTCATGAAGAAACTGGGCTTCCTCTCCCGCCATGCAGAAGCGGTGCGCCGTGGGTTCGGCGTGCTGATCCTGCTGTCCGTCGCCTATATTGCCTCCGGCCTGGACGCGCAATCCCTGCTGACGATCCGCAGCACAAAAGCCCAACAGCCTGCCGGCGATCTGGTGCTGCGGGAAGGTCTGAGCACGCCTTACGCCGCGCCGGAATTCGCCGGTATCGACGCCTGGCTGAACTCGAACCCGCTCACCATGCAGGGCCTGAAAGGCAAGGTCGTGCTGATCGATTTCTGGACCTATTCCTGCATCAACTGCGTGCGCACGCTGCCCTACATCACCGACTGGGACCGGAAATATCGCGACCAGGGGGTGGTGATCGTCGGCGTGCATGCGCCGGAATTCGAGTTCGAGAAGAAGCTCGACAACGTCAAGGCGGCGATTGCCCAGCACGGCATCCGCTACCCGGTGGCGCTGGACAACAACCTCTCCACCTGGGTGAACTTCAATAACCGCTACTGGCCTGCGCATTACCTCATCGACCGGGAGGGCAAGGTGGTCTACACGCATTTCGGCGAGGGTAAATACGAGGTCACGGAAAACAACATCCGCTACCTGCTCGGGCTGAAAAAAGGCGGCGAACCCGTCGAGGCAGAGGCGCCCGCCGGCAACCCTGACCAGACGCCGGAAACCTATCTCGGCTATGCCAGGGCAGACAGCTTCGGGGGCGATGAGTCGGTGGCGCATAACGCGGAAAAGGCTTACCGCTTTCCGGATGAGCTTGCCGAAGACGAATGGGCGCTGAACGGCAAATGGAGAGTGGATTCGCAGAAGATCACTGCGGTCGGAAAGGGCGCGGCGCTACGCCTGGACTTCAATGCGCGCAAAGTGTTCCTGGTGCTGGGCACGTCCACCGGCAAGCCGATCCGCGTCTCTATCCGGCTGAATGGCGAGGCCGTCGGCCCCAATGCCGGCAAGGATGCCCCCGGCGGCGTGGTGACCATCGAACGCAACACCCTCTACGAACTGGTCGACCAGAAAACACCGAAGAACGGCCTGCTGGAAATCCTGTCAGACTCTCCAGGGCTGGAGGCCTATGCCTTTACCTTCGGGTAACGGAATCGCCGAATAATTCACGCCGTTCGGGCTGAGCCTGTCGAAGCCCTATCCAACATATTGGATCAATATAGAGCGCCCTTCGACAGGCTCAGGGCGAACGGATTTAATCAGCACTTCTCTAACCGTCAGGAGTGACATCATGCCAACTATCCAGCGTTTCCACCGCTATTTATTCGGCAGCCTGTGTCTCATGCTCAGCCTGGCTGCGCCACCCAACGCCTCGGCCGCGCCCGCCGAACAAACGGCGGTATTTGCCGGCGGCTGTTTCTGGGGCGTGGATGCGGTGTTCAAGCACGTCAAGGGGGTGTCTGAAGTGGTGTCCGGCTATGCGGGCGGCAGCGCGGCCACGGCGCGTTACGAACAGGTCAGCAATGGAAATACCGGACATGCCGAAGCGGTACGCATCCAATTCAATCCGGAGCAGGTTTCCTATCAGCAGCTGCTGCAATTATTCTTCAGCGTGGCGCACGATCCCACCCAGCTCAACCGCCAGGGCCCGGATGTCGGCAGCCAATACCGCTCGGCAATTTTTTACACCAGCGCGGAGCAGCAGAAAATGGCGCAAAGCACTATCCAGCAACTCACCACCGCGCGCACTTTTTCCGCGCCCATCGTCACGCAAGTCGTGCCGCTGCAGCAGTTCTATCCCGCCGAGGAATACCACCAGAACTATCTGGCCTTGCATCCCAACCAGCCTTATATCGTCATCCATGACAAGCCGAAGCTGGAGCAATTGCGCAAGCGATTTCCGGCGTTGTATCAATAAACCTATATGCCTCTAAACTATTTTCAGTTTGACCTGAGTATGCGTCAGGCAAGCGTTGAGCAGGCGTAATGGCAACTCGGCCTCCCACTCACGCCGGTTGAACCTATAGCAGAACTCATTGAGATACTCTTGCAGATACTTGGACGAAACGCCGTGATAGGTTCCCAGCAAAAACGCTTTGAGGTTGCCGATGGCAATGTGCACCCAGGGCAGCCACTCGCCCGCCTTATCGGGCGGCGTCACCCGTGCCGCATGGTGCTGCGACTTGCCGATCTCCACCAAGGAGGCCAGCGCATCGCTGCGCACCAACTGACTGGGAGGGAGATGACGTTGAACAAACTGCGCCACCGTTTCACGGGTGACGGCAGAGACCTGCTGCATCGCGATAAATCCGGCACGCTTGTCCCGGTTCTCAATCGCCACCAGCACTGGGGTTTTGCCTTCGGCACCGCGTCCACACTTTCCACTGCGTCGGCCACCCACCAGGGCATCGTCAATCTCGATCAGGTCATGCAACCGGTAGACACTGTCCCGATGACCCATGGCAATGCGTATCTTGCGCAACATCCGGCTGGCGGTAATCCAGGACACGCCGATTTGTTTGGAAAGACGCACGGCAGATATCCCGCCCATGTCCGAGGCGGCCAGATAGATCGCCCAGAACCACTTGGTCAGTGGCAGGTTGGTGGAGTGAAACAGTGTCCCCGCAGTCAGCGAGGCCTGGTAATGGCACTTGGAGCATTCGTAGGAATGGCGCGTGGTGATGGCATATTCATGATCATGCCCGCAACGCGGGCAGCGGAACCCTTCCGGCCAGCGTTGCTGCGCCAGCGCCTGAATACAGGCTTCTTCCGTTCCATATCGCTTCTGCCAGTCCAGCAGGTTGGTTTCCGTCGCCTTCATGATTCAACTCCTTATCTCGTTGATATCAATACGTTCGGCAGGAAAAAAACTGAAAATGGTTCAGAGGCATATAAACCTATCTCGATTCTCGATGACCGCATGTTAATCGCAATCTGGTCATCATCGAACCAAGCGGAAGTTTATATGATGCGAAACATTGCTGTCCGGAGATTTGAGTTTAAACGCATAGTAACTCATTGAATAATTTTTATTAAATGGCATATTTTTCTGTAACCGATTTCAACTTTCGCCAAACTTCTGACTTTTGTCAGGAGGTTGCGTATGCACGCAGGGGAACTGGTGTTTGCTCAATTGATGGGGTACCTGCCATTGCACACGTTCCGTCAGTGCGTAGCCAAATATCCAAGTCGATATCCCACTCTCAAGTTTTCGCATCTCGATCAGTTTCTCTGTCTAGCCTTTGCGCAATTGACTTACCGCGAAAGCCTGCGCGATATCGAAACCTGTCTGCGCGCTCACCAGGCGAAGCTCTATCATCTGGGCATTCGAGGCAACATCGCCAAGAGCACACTCGCAGACGCCAACGAATCTCGCGACTGGCGTATCTATCAGGATTTCGCGATGAGCTTGATCCAGACTGCCAGAAAGCTCTACGCCAACGAGGGCTTTGCGGTGGAACTGGAACAGACGGTCTACGCACTCGATACCACAACTATCGACCTGTGCTTGAGCGTTTTTCCGTGGGCGCGCTTTCGCTTGGCGAAAGCCGCCGTCAAGATGCATACGCTGCTCTACCTGCGCGGCAACATTCCGTCCTTCATCCACATCAGCGATGGCAAGATGCACGAGGTCAACGTGCTCGATATCCTGGTACCCGAAGCTGGCAGCTTTTACATCATGGATCGGGGCTTCACCGATTTTGCTCGCTGGTTCGTCCTGCATCAAGCACAGGCGTTCTTTGTCATCCGTGGCAAATCCAATCTGTCATTTCGACGCAACTACTCTCGCGCCGTGGACACGTCCACGGGACTGCGCTGCGATCAGACCATTGCATTAACCTCCGCCAAGGCCTGCAAGGATTACCCGCAGCACCTGCGACGCATCAAGTTCTACGATATCGAGCACGACAAACATCTTGTCTTCCTGACCAACAACTTCGACTTGCCTGCGTTGACCATTGCTCAGCTTTATCGTTGCCGCTGGCAGGTCGAACTGTTTTTCAAATGGATCAAACAACATCTTCGTATCAAGCGGTTCTATGGCACCACCGAGAACGCAGTCAAGACTCAAATATGGATCGCCATCACCGTTTACGTCTTGGTCGCCATCGTGAAAAAGCGGCTCAACACCGACGCTTCGCTCTACACAATTCTACAAATTCTGAGCCTGACTCTTTTCGAGAAAACACCACTCGATCAACTGCTTAAAAATACGGAGATACAAATGACTATGCCGAAAAATAATAACAAATTGAATTTATTCAACTAAATCTCCTGCCACTAATGATTTTTATTACATTTCTTGGTTGCGATTTGCCTCACACGCGCTCTGACAGGAAAAATGCATGACAAACGAGTTGTCTCCGGCCAACCCGCACTCGCCCTCAAAGTTGTTTGCCTGGGCTCCCTTGCTGGTGTTCACACTCCTGGCTTGCGCCATCGGCGCTACCGGGTATTTTGTTTTCAATCGGTACCAGGAAGGCGTCAAAAAGGAAGCGCATGACACCC
>JAIOJM010000051.1 GCA_019911785.1 Sulfuricella sp.
ACCGGCTTGTTGAAGGTCTTGACGTCGCCCTTGGCGATGTTGTCCACCAGCATCTGCCACTGACTCCCCAGGACATCCACCTGCACCGCGCACGACACAGCACGGGCAGCATGACGGCCGATAGTGGAATGCAGCGCCGCCACCGGCACCTTGGTCTTGGCAATCGCACTGACCGTGTCGAGAGTCTGGTTGACGTATTTGACGGCGGGCTCGTAATTGGCCGCCACCATCGCCAGAACGCGGGCCAGCGGCCCGACCTGGGCCGGCTTGCTGTAGAAGGTGGGCGACTTGACCCAGGAGTATTTGCCGTTGTCCTGGAAGTCGGTGTATTCCGGCACGGTCTCGCCCTTGTAGGGATGCAGTGCGCCCTTGCCGCCCTTGTACCAGGCATGCTTGACGCTTTCCTCGACGCCGTCGCGGAAATAAGGGTCGCTGAAGCTCTTGATCGCGTGGAACTTGGACAGGTCGCCGCCGGGAATGTAGCCGCCGGGCAGGGCGAATTGGGTGCCCTTGGTGTCGAGCGGAATATCCGGCACCGACAGGTAATCGGTGATGCCGGCACCGATCTGGGTCCAGTCCGCATAAAATGCGCCGATTGCCGCCACGTCCACCAGGTAGACATTCTTGACGAAATCCGCCAGCTCGTCGATCCAGGTCTTGATCGCCAGCAACCGCTCAACCGTCAGGACAGATTGCGAATCAAGCGCGATCGGGTTAGCCACGCCGCCCACCGCCATGTTCTGGATGTGCGGCGTTTTCGAACCGAGAACGGCAACGATCTTGTTGGCCTTGCGCTGCACATCGAGTGCCTGGAGGTAGTGCGTCACCGCCAGCAGGTTCACTTCGGGCGACAGCTTCATCGCCGGGTGCCCCCAGTAGCCGTTGGTAAAAATACCAAGCTGGCCGGTGCCTACAAAACCGCTGAGCCGCTCCTTCACCTTGGCAAACTCCTGCTTGCTGTTGCCGCTCCAGGTGGAGAGACTCTCGGCCAACAGCGCGGTCTGCGCCGGGTCTCCTTTGAGCGCGGAGGTCACGTCCACCCAATCCAGCGCGGAGAGGTGGTAAAAATGCACAATGTGGTCGTGAACGGCGTGGGCCGTGATGATCAGGTTGCGGATGTACTGCGCATTGAGCGGCACTTCCAGCTTCAGGGCGTTTTCCACCGCGCGCACCGAGGCGATGGCATGCACCGTGGTGCACACGCCGCAGATGCGCTGGGTGATCGCCCAGGCATCGCGCGGATCACGCCCCAGCAGGATCTGCTCGACGCCGCGCCACATCTGCCCGGAAGCCCATGATTTGGAGACCTTGCCGTTGTCCACCTGGCAATCGATCCGGAGGTGACCCTCAATCCGGGTGATCGGATCAATCGTGATTCGCTTGCCCATGCTTGTCTCCTAGATTTTTTCTTCCCTGGGAAGAATCGGCAGGTAACGCACCAAAACGATGTAGCCCAAAATCTCCAGCGCGATCATGCCCACGCTGACCATGATTTCCGGCACCGACGGGAAATAGTGCCAGCCCGCGCCGGTTTCATAGCCAACCAGGAAGGCATTGATACGCAGGAAAAACCCGGCGAACAACAGGCAAAACGCGGCAACAAACAACCTGGCCGGCTTCTGCCTTGCGGCGGAATGCCACAGCAAGATCAGAGGAGCTGCGAACAGTCCCATTTCCACCCAGAACATGAAGGCCTCGATGCCGGGCTCGAACATGTAGCCGAGCGCGCCGCGCACCGCCAGGTCGCCCAGCCGCACCACCAGGTAAACCGCCAGCAAGCCGATCATCAGGCGTGACAGACCAGTCAGAAGAGGTAATTCCAGCGGCCGCTTGAAACCGCTCGACGACAGGCAGGCCTCGAAGATCACGATGGCGAAGCCGATCATCACCGCCGTCATCAGGTACAGCAGCGGCAGCATGATGGTCTGCCACAGCGGGTGAACCTGGTGGCCGAACACCACCAGCAGCGACCCCAGCGAGGACTGGTGCATGGAGGGCAGCAACACGCCGAGCGCGATGATCAGGAACAGCACCTTGTTGAGCTTCTTCTTGATGTCCTTGAGACCGAATTTCTCCAGGAATGCCGGTGCAAACTCGATCCACATCACGACGATGTAGGCGGTGATGCACACCGCCACCTCGAACATCACCGAATTGATCTGGGCGTAGCCCGGCCAGTAGATATGCCAGAAGTTCCAGTAGCGGCCGAGGTCGAAAATCACCGAGGCGCCGGCCAGGGTGTAGCCGAACAGGGAAGCCAGCAGGGCCGGCCGCACCAGCGGGTGGTATTCGCCCTTGTTGAAGATGTAGACCAGCAGCGCCATGGCATAGCCGCCGCAGGCGAAGGCCGAGCCGATCACCACATCGTAGGCGATCCAGATGCCGAAGGGATAACCGTCGCTGATATTGGTCACCGAACCGATGCCAAAGACGAAGCGGATGCCCAGGATGACGAAGGCGATCGCCACCAGGATGGCCAGCGTGATCGTCACCGGGGTGACCAGCGGGCCGCCGAGCGGGGCGGGAGCCGCGTGATGTGCATCAGACATCAGAATCTCCTTTTACATTTTCTCTCACCGCAGAGGCGCGGAGGCGCAGAGTAAAACAGGTTAAGCGCAATGAGTTTCTCAGCGTCTCCGCGCCTCTGCGGTTCAGTCCTTTTCATCCACCTCATCCTTCACGTTGCGCTTGGCGACATAGCTCAGCACGCCGAGGAAGGCGAGCGGCA
>JAIOJM010000393.1 GCA_019911785.1 Sulfuricella sp.
CGGCACCAGCAGCTGCTCCAGGATCAAGGGCTCGATCCGCAACAGCGCGCGCTCCTTCGTGATCAGGCCTTCCTGGAACATTTCCACCGAGGTGCGCACCATGGCGCGGGCGTTCATCTTGCCGTTGCGGGTTTGCAGGCAATAGAGCGTGCCTTTCTCGATGGTGAACTCGAAATCCTGCACCTCGTGGTAATGCGATTCCAGCCGGTTGTGCAGCTCCATCAGCTGATCGTAGATATCCGGCATTTCGTCGGCCATTTCGGCGATCGGCTTGGGCGTGCGGATACCGGCCACCACGTCCTCGCCCTGGGCGTTGGTGAGGTATTCGCCGTAGATCAGGTTCTCGCCGGTGCCGGGGTTGCGGGTAAAGCCCACACCCGTGCCTGAATCGTTGCCCATGTTGCCGAACACCATGGTGCAGACGTTGACCGCGGTGCCGTTGGCCTGCTCTTTGGTGATCCTGAACTGCTTGCGGTAGTCCACCGCGCGCTTGCCCGACCAGGAGCGGAAAACCGCCCCCACCGAGATTTCCAGTTGCTCGTAAGGGTCCTGGGGGAAAGGCTTGCCGCTGTGGCGCTCGACGATGGCGAGAAACTCTCCGGCCAGCTCCTTGAGGTGTTCGGCAGTCAGGTCCACGTCCAGCGGTGCGCCGTATTTTCTCTTGATCGCCGCCATCCGCTCATCGAAATGCTCGTCGCCGATCCCCAGCGCGATCTTGCCGAACAACTGGATAAAGCGGCGATAGGCATCGTAGGCGAAGCGCTCGTTGCCGGTCTGCTTGATCAGCCCCTGCAGCGAAGCCTCGTTGAGGCCGAGGTTGAGGATGGTGTCCATCATCCCCGGCATCGACATCGCCGAGCCGGAACGCACCGAAACCAGCAGGGGATTTTCGCCGCTGCCGAAGCCCTTGCTGGTCTTCTCTTCCAGCGCCTGCATGTGATTTTTGATCTCTTCCATCAGTCCGTCCGGCAGCTGGTTCTTTTCCAGATAGGCCAGGCAGGCCTCGGTGGTGATGGTAAAACCCGGCGGCACGTTCAGCCCGATCTGCGTCATCTCGCACAGATTGGCGCCCTTGCCGCCCAACAGCATCTTGTTTTTGCCGTCGCCTTCTTCGAAGGCGTAAATATACTTTTTCCCGCTCATGGCCGACGCCCCTTAAAATTTTTATGGGAATATAGACGAAATAAATGATATCACGAGCTCAAAGAAAAATGCGCCCGACTAAAGCACCTCAACTAATTCTCATCGAAAATATAAGCCAGAAATAAGAAGAAACAGAGATCGTGAATATAATTTTTCTTATATTATTCAATATATAAAGAAATTACAAAGCAAAACAAAAACATCATTATTTATCTAACTCATTTATATAACATATCTATCAGTTAATTTGCACACTGAGTACGGTTCTGAGGCATTTACCTTCCGGGATAGATCGCACGCACAGAGACAATGACGCTTCTGTATTTATAGTGCAGCCTGGAAAAGATTTGTTGTTAATGAGTTTCAGGTTCATTATTGCAGCGCAACGATCATAGGCTGGCCGTATCCTATAATTCAGGCATGAGAAATTCGCCTTCGCGAGGCGCACTGGTTCGTCAGGGGAAACAAAACATCGCCGCCAGGAGGCCGCCATGTCCATTAAACTCTTACAGATGGCCCTGTTTGCCCTGGGGCTTGCGTCGATCTCCGTAACGGCGGGGCCGATCGCCGATCGCTGCGCCAACCTTGTCCCCGCCGCCGATCTTTCCGCTTGCGACCTCTCGGGCCGTTCCCTCACCGGAATCGACCTCTCCGGCGCAAAGCTTGAAAATGCCAATCTGCGTGGAACTCGACTTGACGGCGCCGATCTGCGCAGCGCCAACCTGAAATGGGCAAACCTCCGCCGCGCCAGCCTGCGCAATGCCGATCTCAGGGAAGCGGATTTATTCCATGCCACTTTTGATGAGGCGAACATGAGTGGCGCGCGCGTCGGCAAGGCCTATCTTTTCGGCACCAACCTCATTAACACCCGTGCAACCGGCGCAGATTTCTCCGGTGCCTATCTCAAGGACGTACTGATGGAAGGGATCGACCTGTCTGGTGGTTCCCTGGCGGATACCTACATGCTGCGTGGAGTGATTACCGGGGGGAAGTTCGTGAACACCAACCTCTCCCACGCCGACTTGACCGGGGCAGCGGCTGAAGCCTGCGATTTTACCAATGCCGACCTCTCGGGAACCCGCCTCCTGGGCGCATCGCTGCGTGGCGCCATGTTCAAGAACACCAAGCTGAAGGGCGCCGACTTCTCCAACGCAGACCTGTTCAACGCCGTCTTCGATGGCGCCCACGATCTGCCTCCGTCGCTGATGGAGGCGGTGGAGAGGCGGTTTGGCTTCAAGCCGGAATGATCCTAGAAAAAATTATTGAACCTCCGCGTCCTCTGCGTCCTCTGCGGTGAATCGCCGTTTTTTGGTTGAAGTCTATTAATTATTGCCCCTGGTCGCCTGAATACCCTCGACCTTCAGGTTGACCAGCTTACCCTTGCGCGCGCGCTTGGCCACCTCGAACTGCGGCGCATCCTCGACCGATCGACCGCGCCTGACCCCCTTCAGAATCAGCAAATCTGCAAAAACGCCAACGAGCTTCAGACCTTCGCCCTTCTCCAGGCCCATCAGGATCACTCCGCGGCCCTTCGGCATTTGCTTGACCTCGCTCAGAGGAAACACCAGCAGCTTATCGCCGCTAGACACGCAAGCCACGTAAAGCTGGCTGCCTTTTTGCATCCTGGCCGGAGGCAACACCTGTTCGCCCTCCTCCAGCGTCATCAGCAGCTTGCCGCCCTTCTGGCGCGATGCCATGTCCGCGACGGTGGCGACAAAACCGTATCCACCGGAATTCGACAACAGCACCCGGTCTCCCGCCTGCCCGGTCAGGGCGCTGACGATCTTGGTGCCGGGCTGCAGGCCCACCACCGAGCCGGCAGGCACGCCGTCGCCCTTGCCGCCGGGAACCTGCGAGGCGGTAATGGTGTAGGCGCGCCCGTCCGAGCCGAGCAGGATCACCGCATCGGGGGAGCGGCACTCGATCGCGACAAACAGTTTGTCGCCCTCCTTGAAAGAGAGCGTGGCCAGGTCGATGCCGTGCCCTTGGCGCTGGCGCAGCCAGCCCTTCTCGGACAGGATGACGGTCACCGGCTCATCCAGCACGGCGGCTTCGGACAGCGAGGCGCGCCTTTCCGGCTGGATCAGGGTGCGCCGGTCGTCGCCGAACTTCCTGGTATCCTCGCGGATTTCCCTGGCGACCAGGGATTTCATCCGGGCCGGGCTGGCCAGCAGGGATTCCAGCTTGGCGCGCTCCTTCATCAGCTCGGCGATTTCCTGCTCGATCTTGATGCCTTCCAGCCGCGACAGCTGGCGCAGGCGGATTTCCAGGATGTCGTCGGCCTGCCGCTCGGACAGCGAATATCGGGCGATCAAGGCCGGCTTCGGTTCGTCGGATTCGCGAATCAGCCGGATCACCTCGTCGATGTTCAGGAAAACGATGTGCCGCCCCTCCAGGATATGGACGCGGTCGTTGACCTTGCCGAGGCGGTGGCCCAGGCGCCTTTCCACCGTCGCAATCCTGAACTGGCACCATTCCGAAAAGATCGTGTAGAGCGATTTCTGCATCGGGTTGCCGTCCAAGCCAACCTGTACAAGGTTGAACGATACCGTGGTTTCCAGGCTGGTGTAGGCGAGCAGGGTGCGGGCGAACTCGTCGCGGTCGATGCGCGAGCTTTTCGGCCCGAACACGATGCGCACCGACTGCTCCTTGTCGGACTCGTCGCGTGCCGTATCGAGCAGGGACAGCAGCAAAGTCTTGGTCTGCGTCTGCCCCTGGTCGATGGCCTTCTTGCCGAGCTTGGGCTGGGGGTTGGTCAGGGCCTCGATTTCCGACAGCACTTTTGCCGCCGAAGCACCGGGCGGCAGTTCCGTGATCACCATCTGCCACTGCCCGCGCGCCATCTCCTCGAACACGTAGCGCGCGCGTACCGCGATCGAGCCGCGGCCGCTGGCGTAGGCATTGCGGATTTCCTGCGGGCTGGAAAGGATCTGGCCGCCGCCGGGGAAATCCGGCCCGGGGATCATGTCGAGCATCTGCGCTTCGGTAAATGTGGGCGACTCGATCATCGTCGCCGCCACTTCGCATACCTCGCGCAGGTTGTGCGGAGGCACCTCGGTGGCGATCCCCACGCCGATGCCGGATGCGCCGTTGAGCAGCAGAAAAGGCAGGCGCGCCGGCAGCACCACGGGTTCCTCGAAGGAGCCGTCGTAATTCTGGCGGAAGGCGACCGTGCCATGGTCCAGCTCGGCCAGCAACAGCTGCGCGATCGGCGTCAGCCGCACTTCCGTGTAGCGCATCGCCGCAGCCGAATCGCCGTCCAGACTGCCGAAGTTGCCCTGCCCGTCGATCAGCGGGTAGCGCAGCGAGAAATCCTGCGCCATGCGCACCGCCGCCTCGTACACCGCGCTGTCGCCGTGCGGGTGGTATTTACCGATCACGTCGCCGACGATGCGCGCCGACTTTTTGTGCGGCTTGTCCCACTCGTTGCCCATCTCGCGCATGGCGTAGAGAATGCGCCGCTGCACCGGCTTCTGCCCGTCGCGCACGTCGGGGATGGCGCGCGATTTGGACACCGCCATCGCATAGGCAAGATAAGCCGCCTTGGCATAGTCCGCCAGGTCGTCCTGCGGCTCATCGGCGGGCGGTTCGGCGGGCATCTCCGGCGGCTCCGGGGGCTGCCCGGCAAGCGCCATATCCTCGTCCGGCAGCGCTTCCAGCTGCTCGAAAAGATCGGGGGTGAGGTTGTCTATTTCGTCCTTCATCTTGTCTCTAATGTTTCAGGGTTTACGATCAAATTTGTGGGGAAGGGCGAAGAGAAACATTGGCATCACTCGTCTGCCTCCACCAGATGCCCCGCCTCTTCCATCCACGCACGCCTTGAAGCGGCCTCGGACTTTGCCATCAGCTTGTTGAAAACTTCCCGGACGTAACCGGTGAAATCGTCCGTCCTCAAGGTCAGCAGGCGGCGTGCATCCGGGTTGAGGGTGGTTTCCCACAGTTGCACCGGGTTCATTTCGCCCAGGCCCTTGAAGCGCGACACCTGCCACGAGCCCTCGCGCACCTTGTCGGCGCGCAGGCGGTCGAGGGTGCCTTCCAGCTCGCCATCGTCGAGGCAATAGAACTTGCGCGCCGGCTTGTTCTTTCCCTGCGCCGGCACGTCCACCCGGTACAGCGGTGGTTGCGCGACGCAGACGCGGCCGGCGCGGATCAGGGCGGGGAAGTGGCGGTAGAACAGGGTCAGCAGCAGCACCTGGATGTGGCTTCCGTCCACGTCCGCGTCGGCCAGGATGATGACGCGGGCGTAGCGCAGGTTGGACATGTCAGGCGTGTCGTCCGGCGCGTGCGGATCGACGCCGAGCGCCACGGCGATGTTGTGGATTTCATTGTTGGCGAAGATGCGGTCGGCCTCGTGCTCCCAGGTGTTGAGCACCTTGCCGCGCAGGGGCAAAATCGCCTGGGTGTCCTTGTTGCGGCCCTGCTTGGCGGAACCACCGGCGGAATCACCCTCGACCAGGAACAGCTCGCGCTCTTCCAGGTTGTCGGACTGGCAGTCGGCCAGCTTGCCCGGCAGCACGGCAACGCCGGAGGACTTGCGCTTCTCGATCTTCTGTCCGGCGCGCTGCCGTGTCTGCGCCGCCCGGATCGAGAGTTCGGCGATTTTTTTCGCCTGTTCCTGGTGTTCGTTGAGCCACAGCTCGAGCGGGTCGCGCACCATGGCGGTGACCAAACGCAGCGCATCCCGTGACGACAGCCGTTCCTTGGTCTGCCCCTGGAATTGCGGGTCCAGCATCTTGGTCGAAAGCACGAACGAGATGCGGCTGAACACGTCGTCAGCGGTGAGCTTGACGCCTTTCGGCAGCAGACCGTGATGATCGATGTAGCTCTTCACCGCGTTGAAGATGCCGTCGCGCAGGCCCGCTTCGTGGGTGCCGCCGGAGGGCGTGTGGATCAGGTTGACGTAGGACTCGCGCACGATCGGCCCGTCCTCCGTCCAGGTCACCACCCACTCCGCCCCCTCGCCTTCGGCGAAGGTGTCATGAGAAGCCGGCGCGTACTTGGAGAATTTCCAGAACAACCCGTCGATCAGGTATTCGGACAGCTGCGACCTGAGGTAATCGGAAAGCCCGTCCTGGTAAACCCACTCCTTTTCGTCCTTGATCAGCCCGTTCTTGTCCTCGATTTCCAGCCTGACGCGCACACCGGGCAGCAGCACCGCCTTGGCCTTCAGCACCCGCTCCAGTTGCTGCGGCGGAATCTCGGCAGTGTCGAAATACTGCGCATCCGGCCACACCCGGACGGAGGTACCGGAGGCGCGCTTGGGCGCGCTGCAGATCAGCGCCAGCGGCTCGACCACGTCGCCGCCGATAAACGCCATGCGGTGGACGCCGCCCTCGCGGGTTACCGTCACTTCGAGCCGGACCGACAGCGCGTTGGTGACGGAAACGCCGACGCCGTGCAGCCCACCGGAAAACTGGTAAGCCCCGCCGGCCTTCTTGTCGAACTTGCCGCCCGCGTGCAGCCGCGTATACACCACCTCGACCGTCGACACCCCCTCCTCGGGATGGATGCCGACCGGGATGCCGCGGCCGTCGTCCGTGACCGAAACCGAACCATCGCCATGCAGCCTCACCGTGATGATCCTGGCGAAACCGGCCAGGGCCTCGTCGGCCGAGTTGTCCACCACCTCGGTGATGATGTGCAGCGGATTGTCCGTGCGCGTATACATCCCCGGCCGCTGCTTCACCGGCTCCAGGCCACGCAGGACGCGGATGGAAGAATCTGAATAGGTCTTGCTCATGATTACCGTTCTTGAAAACACGAGTTGCTAGCCGCGAATGATAGCGCACAGCCCTCATGGGGGTCTAATTTAAGGCTACAATGTATCCTTTGTTCGACGTCAATCAGCCACAGTGAACACTCCCAGCCCGCCCTATCAGGATCTCACCCCGGACCGCATCCTGAATGCGGTGGAAAGCCTGGGCCTGCGCTGCGATGGCCGCCTGCTCGCGCTCAACAGCTACGAAAACCGGGTCTACCAGGTCGGCATCGAGGAAAGCGCGCCGGTCATCGCCAAATTCTACCGTCCCCTGCGCTGGACGGATGAGGCTATCCTCGAAGAACACCGCTTCACGCTGGAACTCGCCGAGCGGGAAATCCCCGTCGTGGCGCCCCTGGTCGACAAAACGGGTCACACCCTGCACGAATTCGAGGGTTTCCGCTTCACGATTTCCCCGCGCCAGCCTGGGCGTGCGCCGGAACTGGACGACTCCGACACCCTGGAATGGATGGGCCGCTTCATCGGCCGCATCCATGCGGTCGGTGCCATCGAACCCTTTGCCCACCGCCCCACGATCACCATCGAGACCTTCGGCGTGGAGCCTTACCGTTACATCATCGCCAACGGCTTCATCCCGCCCGACCTGGAAGCCGCCTACATCTCCACAGTCGAAGACGCCCTGCAGCGGGTGCGGGCAGCCTTCGCACGCGCCGAACCCGTTGCGTTGATCCGGCTCCACGGCGACTGCCACCCCGGCAACGTGCTGTGGTCCGATGACGGCCCGCACTTCGTCGATTTCGACGACTGCCGCATGGGCCCGGCGGTGCAGGACATCTGGATGCTCCTGTCCGGCGACCGCGCCGCGATGACCCGACAGCTGTCCGATTTCATGGAAGGGTACAAGGAATTCCACGATTTCAACCCGCGCGAACTGCTGCTGATGGAAGCCCTGCGCACCCTGCGCCTGATCCACTATGCCGGCTGGCTGGCCCAGCGCTGGAGCGACCCGGCCTTTCCCGCCAGCTTTCCCTGGTTCAACACCCAGCGCTACTGGCAAGACCAGATCCTCGCCCTGCGCGAGCAGGCCGCGCTGATGGACGAACCGCCGCTGGTTCTGGGCTAGAATCAAGCTTAAAACATTAACCACGAATGACACGAATGAAACACGAATTAGCACAAATAATCATTGGGTGAAAATGGCTTTTCTGTTTGCTTCTATTCGTGTGTATTCGTGAACATTCGTGCCATTCGTGGTAAGTGTTTTTTCTAGCTAGCTCGAAGT
>JAIOJM010000052.1 GCA_019911785.1 Sulfuricella sp.
GGGATCACCAGCATGGTCAGCAGGCGCAGGCTGCGCGAGCGCATTACCCGCGTGCCCATCAGCGCGGGAACGTTGCAGCCGAAGCCGAGCAGCATCATGACGAAGCTGCGTCCGTCCAGCCCCAGCTTGGCCATCAGCGCGTCCATCAGGAACGCGGCGCGCGACAGGTAGCCGCTATCCTCCACCAGCGCCATGAACAGGAAGAACAGGACAATGATGGGCACGAAAGTGGCAACGGTGCCCACGCCGTTGTAGATGCCCTCGATCAGCAGGCCGTGCAGCGCCGCCGGCAGGTTCGCCAGCAAAGGCTCCAGCGCACCCTGTTTGAATGCTTCCAGCAGCCATCCGACACCGTCCTGCAAAGGTTTGCCGAGCAGGAAGATGGCCTGGAACAGCAGGTACATGATCAGGAAGAACAGCGGCAGCCCGAGCCAGGGGTGGAGCATGAGGCGATCGAGCTGGGTGGTCAGGTTGTCCGACAGCTGGACCGGCACCTGGACGGTTTGCTTGAGCACGGCCTCCATGTCGGTTTCGATCTGGTCGTCGGCCGCCAGCAGGAGTTGCAGCTTTTCGGGAGGGACCGGCGTGCTGTGTTGAATGGCCTGGGTAATGATCTGATGCGCGTCCTGATAGCCGTTACCGTATTTGGCGCTGAGCATGACAACGGGCATATCCAGTGAGGTCGACATTTTTTCGGCGTCGATGCTGATGCCGAATTTTTTGGCTTCGTCGGCCATGTTCAGCAGCAGCACGGCAGGCAGGCACAGCTGCTTGAGCTGCAGGGCGAGGCTAAGCTGGCGATCGATCTGGGTGGCGTTGAGGATGATGACGACCAGATCGACCGGATTGTTCTCCAGGAAATGGCGTACTACCTGTTCGTCGTCGGAGAATCCGTGCAGGTCGTAGATGCCTGGCAGGTCCACCAGCTCGACCATCTCGCCGGCGAGCAGCAGCTTGGCGCCGAGCAGGTCGACAGTGATGCCCGGCCAGTTGCCGACACGGGCCGAGGCACCGGTGGCGCGATTGAAGAACGTGGATTTGCCGGTGTTCGGCATGCCCACCAGGGCGACGCGTTTCATCAGGCGAGCGCTAAAGTGAAACTCGCGAAGCGAGACTCCGTCCCCCTCTCCCGCTTGCGGGAGAGGGCAGGGGTGAGGGAAACGGTCATGGCGAATCGTCGTTTCATTATTCGGGGCTGTGATTCGCTATGACCGTTAGAACCTCTATTTTCTGCGCCTCTTTTTTGCGCAGCATGATATCGGTAGCGCCGATGCGGACGTGCAGCGGGCCGGAAAAGCGACCATGGCGGATGACTTCGACGCGTTTCCCGATGCGGAAGCCCAGCGCCGCAAGGCGATAGGAAAGCGCGCGATCGGTATGCACCGCCGCGATAGTGGCGGTTTCACCGGCTTTGAGAGTTTCCAGGTTGACGGTAGCCATGCTTTTTAGACTTGGTTTAATGAGAATTGTTCTTATTATGCCACACGTCCCGGCGTTTGCAAATCGTTTTATCCTGGAAAAAGCTATTGAACCGCAGAGGACGCGGAGGAAAAAATAAGGCATTGCCAAGTTATGCTGAGTCACCATTTGGTGAGTGCGTTTTTTACGTCAAGCATTTGAATCCCTCTGCGTCCTCCGCGTCCTCTGCGGTGAATCGCTGTTTTTATTGTTCAACGTATGTTTAGCTTTATGTGAAACCCGTTTTGCGCTACAATTTGACCCCGTCTTGTGCCCAATTCTGCTCCCAAAATGACCAAATTCGTTTTCATCACAGGCGGGGTTGTTTCCTCTCTTGGTAAAGGTATCGCAGCCGCCTCTCTTGCCGCTATTCTCGAAACCCGCGGCATCAAGGTCACCCTCCTCAAGCTTGACCCCTATATCAACGTCGATCCGGGCACCATGAGCCCGTTTCAGCACGGCGAGGTATTCGTCACCGAGGATGGCGCCGAAACCGATCTCGACCTTGGCCACTACGAGCGCTTCGCCCAGGTGAAGATGAAGAAGAGCAACAACTTCACCACCGGCCAGATCTACGAAAGCGTGATCAAGAAAGAGCGTCGCGGCGATTACCTGGGCGGAACGGTGCAGGTGATTCCCCATATCACCGACGAAATCAAGAATTTCATCCGCATCGGGGCGGGGGATGCCGAAGTCGCGATCATCGAGATCGGTGGCACGGTCGGCGATATCGAGTCGCTCCCCTTCCTCGAAGCCATCCGCCAGATGGGTGTGCAACTGGGGCGCAATAACGTCTGTTACATCCACCTTACGCTGGTGCCTTATATCGCCTCGGCGGGTGAAATCAAAACCAAGCCGACCCAGCATTCGGTGAAAGAATTGCGCGAGATCGGCATCCAGCCGGATTTGTTGTTGTGTCGCGCGGACCGGTATCTGCCGGATGACGAGCGGCGCAAGATTGCCTTGTTCACCAACGTTGAGGAAAAAGCGGTCATTTCCGGCATCGATGTGGATTGCATCTATAAGATTCCCGGCCTGCTCCATCAGCAGGGGATGGACGAAATCGTCTGCAAGAAGCTTGAACTGTCGCCACCGCCAGCGAACCTGGGGATGTGGGAAAAGCTCATCTTTGCCCTGGAACATCCGCAACACAGCGTGAATATCGCCCTGGTCGGCAAGTACGTGGATCTGACCGAGTCCTACAAGTCCCTGTCGGAATCGCTGATACACGCCGGCATCCACACCCTGAGCAAGATCAAGATTCATTACATCGATTCCGAGTCGCTGGAAACCAGCGGCACCGGTACACTGGAAGGCATGGACGCGATCCTGGTTCCGGGCGGCTTCGGCAAGCGCGGAGTGGAAGGCAAGATTGCGGCGATCCGCTATGCCAGGGAAAAACGTGTGCCTTACCTGGGTATTTGCCTCGGCATGCAGCTGGCAGTGATCGAGTACGCCCGCGACAAGGCCGGCATGGCGGACGCGCACAGCACCGAGTTCGAGCCGGACACCCCGTATCCGGTAGTTGCGCTGATCAGCGAATGGCGCGCACGCGACGGCAGTATTGAAGTGCGCGATGCCAATTCCGACCTGGGCGGAACCATGCGCCTGGGTGGCCAGGAATGCCAGCTCCAGCCCGATTCGCTGGCGCGAAAAATTTATGGCGCCGACCGGATCATCGAGCGGCATCGCCATCGCTATGAAGTCAACAACAGCTTGCTGCCCCGGCTGGAGCAGGCGGGCCTGCGGGTCAGCGGCCGGTCGGTGGGCGGGGAAGACCTGTGCGAAATGATCGAACTGCCCGACCACCCCTGGTTCGTCGCCTGCCAGTTCCATCCCGAATTCACTTCCACGCCGCGCGATGGTCATCCGCTGTTCAAGTCCTACGTGGAAGCAGCAGTACAGCAGCATGCCCTGAATGCCCTGAGCGGCACACAGAAGGAAGCAAAATGAAGCTTTGCGGTTTTGAAGTCGGTCTGGATCAGCCCCTGTTCCTGATCGCCGGTCCCTGCGTGATCGAATCCAGGCAGATGGCGCTGGATACCGCCGGTGCGCTGAAGGAGATGTGCGCTGGCCTGGGCATCAATTTCATCTATAAATCCTCCTACGACAAGGCCAACAGAAGCTCATCAAAATCCTTTCGCGGCAAAGGGATGGATGAAGGTCTTGACATTCTGGATGAGGTAAAGCGCCAGATCAAAGTGCCCGTCCTGACCGACGTACATGCCATCGATGAAATCGCGCCGGTTGCGGCAGTGGTGGACGTGCTGCAAACCCCCGCCTTCCTGTGCCGCCAGACCGACTTCATCCACGCGGCGGCAAGCGCGGGCAAGCCGGTCAACATCAAGAAGGGGCAGTTCCTCGCCCCCTGGGACATGAAGAACGTCGTCGATAAAGCCCGGGAAGCGAGCGGCCAGGACAACATCATGGTTTGCGAGCGCGGCGTATCGTTCGGCTACAACAACCTGGTTTCCGACATGCGCTCCCTGGTGGTCATGCGCGAAACCGGTTGCCCGGTCGTGTTCGACGCCACCCATTCGGTGCAGCTTCCCGGCGGGCAGGGCGACAAAAGCGGCGGGCAGCGCGAATTTGTGCCGGTACTGGCCAGGGCAGCGGTCGCCAGCGGAATTTCCGGCCTGTTCATGGAAACCCATCCCGATCCCGCCCAGGCCTTGTCCGACGGACCCAATGCCTGGCCTCTGGACAAAATGCGCGCCCTGCTGGAAAACCTGAAACAATTGGATGCGCTGGTAAAGAAACAAGGATTCGCCGAACAGGAATGCTGAAACCTGTTCGCTGCGGGAAGTTGTGAATAATAAGTTGTGAGCTAAATAATATTAAGGAAAAGAAATGAGTGCAATTGTAGATGTGATCGCTCGAGAGATTCTGGATTCCCGCGGTAACCCGACCATAGAAACCGACGTGCTGCTCGAGTCCGGCATCATCGGGCGGGCTGCAGTACCCTCTGGCGCTTCCACCGGGAGCAAGGAAGCGGTTGAATTGCGTGATGGCGACAAGCAGCGCTATTTCGGCAAGGGCGTGCTGAAGGCCGTCGAAAACGTGAACACCGAAATCTGCGAAGCGATCATCGGCCTGGATGCCGAAGAACAGACTTTTATCGACCGCACCCTGATCGAACTGGACGGCACCGACAACAAAGGCCGGCTGGGCGCCAATGCGCTGCTCTCCGTGTCGCTGGCTGTGGCGAAGGCCGCCGCTGAGGAATCCGGCCTGCCGCTTTACCGTTATCTGGGTGGAGCGGGCCCGAAGAGGCTGCCCGTGCCGATGATCAATATCATCAACGGCGGCGCGCACGCCAGCAACAGCTCGGACATACAGGAATTCATGATCATCCCGGTGGGCAGCTCAAGTTTCCGCGAAGCGCTGCGTTGCGGCGCCGAAATCTTCCACACCCTGAAAAGCATCCTCGGCAAGCGCGGCCTGGCCACGACCGTGGGCGACGAAGGCGGCTTCGCGCCACGCCTCTCCTCCAACGAGGAAGCGCTGCAATTCATCATGGAAGCCATCGAAACGGCGGGCTACCTGCCGGGCTCCGATGTGGTGATCGGCCTGGATTGCGCCAGCACGGAATTCTACAAGGACGGCAAATACATCCTCAAGGCGGATAACCTGGAACTGAGCGCAAGCCAGTTTACCGATTATCTCGCCGCCTGGACCGACAAGTATCCGATCCTCAGCATCGAGGACGGCATGGCCGAGAACGACTGGGAAGGTTGGGGCATGCTGACCGAGCGCATGGGCAAATCGATTCAGCTGGTGGGGGACGACCTGTTCGTCACCAACACCAAAATCCTGCGCGAGGGCATCCAGAAGCGCGTTGCCAATTCCGTCCTGATCAAGGTCAACCAGATCGGCACGCTGACCGAAACCTTTGCCGCCATCGAAATGGCCAAACACGCTGGTTACACCACCGTGATTTCACACCGCTCCGGCGAAACCGAAGACACCACCATCGCCGACATCGCCGTGGCCACCAACGCCATGCAGATCAAAACCGGCTCGATCAGCCGCTCCGAACGCATCGCCAAGTACAACCAGCTGCTGCGGATCGAGGAAGAACTGGGCGATGCGGCGAGCTACGCGGGGCGAGAGGCTTTTTACCAACTAGGTTAAGAACTGTCGCGAGATGCGCTGGCTGACCCTGATCTTCGTCGTACTGATTGCCGCGCTTCAATATCCCTTGTGGCTGGGAAAGGGCAGTTGGCTGCGGGTATGGGAGGTCGACCACGCAGCCACGCAACAGAAGGAAATCAACCAGAAACTGAGAGCGCGCAACGCCTCTCTCGATGCCGAAGTGCGCGACCTCAAGCAGGGCTACGACGCCATCGAGGAGCGCGCCCGCAGCGAACTGGGCATGATCAAGCGCGACGAGATTTTTTTCCAGGTGCTGGAAGATCCGAAGCAGGCGCCGCGTGCACAGCCTGAGGCGAAGAAGACAGACATACCGCAGGTGAATGC
>JAIOJM010000394.1 GCA_019911785.1 Sulfuricella sp.
TCATATTATGTTTATCCCGGCCTGTCTGCTTTAGAAGTATGAAGAAATCGTTCAAGCCACAGAGAGCAGTGAGGTAAAGCTTGGACTTGAATTGACAGGCAATGCCTGATTAAAAATCGCGTGAATTACCGTTCCCGACCCAAAGCTGCCATTGAACATTGTAAATTCACAGCCCCAAACCGGACGGTCATGACATACAGCAATGACGCTAATATGCCCTTAGACTTGCTCTGAATCAGCCGTTCGCCATTCGCCCCAACATCAACAGCGGTCGCCCTACTTCAATAATGCATTGAATTGTTCTATCGGTACCGGCCTGCCAAACAGATACCCCTGGAAGTGAGTGCAGCCTTTGCTTATGAGAAGTTGTCGTTGTTCTTCTGTCTCCACTCCTTCGGCGATGACGCCCATGTTTAGGCTTTGTGCCATGACAATGATTGTGCGTACAATCGCCCTATCGTTGCTATCGGTAGCAATATCGCGTACGAACGACTGGTCAATCTTGAGCTGATCGAGAGGTAGGCGTTTGAGATATTGCAAAGATGAATAGCCGGTGCCAAAATCGTCCATCGAGAAATTGACCCCCAATGCTTTTATTTCATGCATCTTGCCGATGGTGTCTCCGATGTTTTCCAGCACGATACTTTCGGTCAATTCCAGTTTAAGGTGCGAGAGCGCCGTCTCACTTCCCTCCAACTTGAGGATCGTGGGCCGCGCACTACTTTTCAGCAACGCACGCTGCACTTGCGCGATGAAGTCAGCTTGGTGGAACTGTTTGGCACTGACGTTCACTGCCAGCGTCAGATCGCGTGTCAGTGTGTCATTCTCCCATGCCTTGAGTTGTGCGCAAGCTGTCTCCAGCACCCATTGCCCGATAGGCAGGATCAGCCCAGTTTCTTCCGCCAGCGGAATGAATTGAGCCGGTGATACTAGACCGCGTTCGGGGTGCATCCATCGGATCAGTGCCTCAGCGCCCAAGGGCCGATTCGAGCTGTCTACCTGGATCTGGTAATACAACCGGAATTGCCCCTTCTCAAGTGCTTTGCGCAATTCGCCTTCGAGGGCTGAACGGGCGTTAATGGTATCCTGCATTTTCGGGTCGAAGAAACGCAAAGTGTTGCGGCCTGCTTTCTTGGCCTGATACATAGCGATATCGGCTTGTTTCATCGGTTCATCTATCGACTTTTGGTTACCCTTAAGCAAGGTGGCACCGATGCTGGCGGTGCTGTGATGTTCGTACTTGTCGAACTGGTAAGGTTGGCTGAGGGTAGCGAGAATTTTCTCGCCGATGGCTTCCGTCTGCGCCGCTGCTTCAATGGGTTGCTCACTCAGGTCTATCAGCATCACTACGAACTCGTCACCGCCCAGACGAGCCACGGTGTCGCCTTCGCGCACGCAAGACTCAAGACGTTGCGCGGCCTGCTGCAAAAGCAGATCACCGATTTCATGGCCGAGGGTGTCGTTGAGGGTCTTGAAATTGTCGAGGTCAATGAACAGCAGAGCGCCTTCTCTGTCACTACGCGCAATGGAAACCAATGCCTGCTGGAGCCGATTCATGAGAAGCCGCCGGTTAGGCAGGCGTGTGAGGGAGTCATAAAACGCCAGATACTGGATTTTTTCTTCTGATGCCTTGTGTTCCGTAATATCGATGTGTGATCCGACATAATGGGTGACAACCCCATCATCCCCTTTGACGGCGGAGATAGTGAGCCATTTTGGATAGATCTCACCATTCTTGCGTCGATCCCATATTTCTCCCTGCCATGTTCCAGTGCGACGAATGGTCTCCCACATCGCATGGTAGAACTCCGCGTTGTGGCGGCCAGACTTAAGCAGGCGTGGTGTCTGGCCCACGACTTCCTCGGCCGTATAGCCGCTGTCTTCGGTAAAAGCCTTGTTGACTCGCAGGATAACCCGGTCGGCATCGGTGATCATCATGCTTTCGTGCGAATCGAAGGCGGTGGCGGCGATGCGAAGCATTTGTTCAGTTATTTTACGTTCGCTGACGTCGATGTGAGAGCCGGACAGTCGGATTGGCTTTCCATTTTTATCACACCGCTTATTGCCGCGCGCCAGTATCCAGTGATAACTGCCATCGCGGTGGCGCAGACGGAACTCGTTCTCATAGCTTTCCTGCGCCGAAGCCAGAAAAACTTGCATTTTTTGCATGGTTGGTTCTAGGTCATCGGGATGGATGAGTGATTCCCAGGTTGAAAAATTGTTTGGCAACTCGTCGGGCAGATAACCAAGTTGAGCTTTCCACTCAGGTGAGTAATACACTTCGTTAGTAAGCATATTCCAATCCCACAAGCCCGTATTCGAGGATTTTATGGCCAGTGCCAAATTCTCCTGTTCCCGCCGCAGATCGGCAGTGCGCGCCTCGACCTTCTGCTCGAGCGAGGCGTTGAGCGACTGCAACTGTTCCTCCGCCCGGTGATGCGCGGCGAGGATGCGGCGCAGCTCGAGCTGTGCGATGACTGTACGGCTCAGGGCGCGCAGGGCGGTTTTCTGCTCGGCACTCAGCGCGCGCGGCACGCGGTCGATCACGCACAGCGTCCCCAGCGCAACACCGCCAGGCGCGACCAACGGCGCGCCGGCGTAGAAGCGGATGTGCGGGTCGGCGGTGACGAGGGGATTGTCGGCGAAACGCGGATCGAGCTGCGCGTCGCGCACTTCAAGCACCTCGTCCGAGTACAAAATGGCGTGCGCGCAAAAAGCAACGTCGCGTGGTGTTTCTGTGGCATTCAGACCGATTATCGATTTGAACCACTGCCGATTTTCGTCAACCAGCGAAATCACTGCGATGGGCACCTGGCAAATCTGCGCGGCAAGCAGCGTCAGATCCTCGAAGGCTGGCTCCGTCGGTGTGTCAACTATGTCATAACCGCGCAGGGTCTCGAGGCGCTGGGCTTCGTTGGGAGGGAGTGGGGCTTTCATGGTCAGCTTAGCCAGGGCCAAAGAACTTCCGAAGACCTTTTGGCCGGGTACCCGTTGAGTCGGCTAAGCAGCGGCGGTTTGT
Organism: Sulfuricella sp.; assembly: GCA_019911785.1. The sequence goes on from JAIOJM010000394.1 coordinate 3,020, forward strand.
GTGTCCGTATAGTCAGGATGCGCTCCTCAGCTTATTCACTTGATTGAAAATGTTGTGCGACTTCAAATTATCCCGATTGAAGATCGTAATGCATGCAGGTTAACGATAAGCACATGATTTATTGACTATGCCACAAATTTATCCATCAGCCTATGCATAAATAGACGGATTAAGTTTGCTTTTTTCATCTGATTCAATCAGTGGGCTTGAAACTCGAATGAGCATATTGCCGAGCTTCATTCGGTCATATTCATCGCCATAAAGCAGCCAGTGGCGAAGGACCCAAGATGGCACCAAGCGGCCCAACATATTCAGGCATGGCCCTCTTTTCCATACGCACACCGGAAACAAAGCCTGTCACCTCAAAGCTCCCAACCTCTCTGTGTTCTCTGTGGCAAATCGCAGTTTCCGGGTTTTCCTATTTCAGCCGTTCGGGAATGAAGGCGATTTCGTCGCCATCCTTGATCGCCGTCTCCGGAACAGCCGGCTGCCGGTTCACCATCACCGCCACCTTGTCCCCGGCCAGCGCTTTCCAGCATGCGTCCTCGCGGCGCCCCAGCCAGTCGATCAATGATTTCACGTTGTCCACCGTAGCCGGCAGCGTCACCTGTTCCGAGGTCTTGTCCAGCGTTTCGGCCAGTTGTGCAAAATACATCAGTTTCACCATGGAATTTTTCTCCGTTACTTTGTCTTATATAATCCGATATTCACCGCCACGAATCTTACCACGCCATGACCCAGTCCTTTCTCGCCGGCCTCAACCCCGAGCAGCTCGAAGCCACCACCCTGCCGCACCGGTCCGCGCTGATCCTGGCCGGCGCCGGCAGCGGCAAGACGCGGGTGCTGACCAGCCGCATCGCCCACCTGATCCAGACCGGCCAGGCCAGCCCGGCGGGGATCCTGGCTGTCACCTTCACCAACAAGGCGGCCAAGGAAATGCTGACGCGGCTAGGCGCGATGCTGCCGATCAACACCCGCGGCATGTGGATCGGCACTTTCCACGGATTGTGCAACCGCCTGCTCCGCGCCCACCACCGCGAGGCCGGCCTGCCCGCGCTGTTCCAGATTCTCGATTCCGCCGACCAGCTCGGCGCGATCAAGCGCCTGATCAAGGCGCTGAATGTCGACGACGAGAAATACCCGCCCAAGCAGTTGCAGCATTTCATCAACAACGCCAAGGATCAGGGGCTGCGCGCCAGGGACGTGGAAGCCTACGACCCCTACACGCGCAAGCAGCAGGAGCTGTTCGCCGCCTATGACGAGCAGTGTAGCCGCGAGGGCGTGGTGGATTTCGCCGAGCTGCTGCTGCGGAGCTACGAGCTGCTTTCCCGCGATGCCGCCTTGCGCGCCCATTACCAGAGCCGCTTTCGCCACATCCTGGTGGACGAGTTCCAGGACACCAACCGCCTCCAGTACCTCTGGCTCAAGCAGCTGGCGGGGCCGGATGCCGCCATCTTCGCGGTAGGTGATGACGACCAGTCGATCTACGCCTTCCGCGGTGCGCGGGTGGGCAACATGCAGGATTTCGAGCGCGATTTCGGCGTCGAAAAGGTCATCAAGCTGGAACAGAACTACCGCTCCCACGGCAACATCCTGGATGCCGCCAATGCCCTGATCGCCCACAACCGCGGCCGGCTCGGCAAGAACCTGTGGACCGCCGAGAGCACCGGCGAACCGATCCGCCTGTACGAGGCCGCCAACGATCAGGAAGAAGCCCAGTTCATCGTCGACGAGGCCAAGGCACTGAAGCGCGAAGGCGTGGACTTCGCCCATATCGCCTTGCTGTACCGCTCCAACGCCCAATCCCGCGTGCTGGAACACGCCCTGTTCAATGCCGGCATCCCCTATCGCGTCCATGGCGGACTGCGCTTCTTCGAACGGCAGGAGATCAAGCACGCGCTGGCCTACTTGCGCCTGATCGGCAACACCGACGACGACGGCGCCCTGATGCGGGTAATCAACTTCCCGGCGCGCGGCATCGGCGCGCGCAGCCTGGAGCAATTGCAGGAAATCGCCAAACAAAACCAGTCCAGCCTGTGGCAGGCGGCAAAAAGCGGACAGCTAGGCGGCAAGGCGGGATCGAATATCGGGGGTTTCCTCGCGCTGATCAGGGCGATGCAGGACACCTGCGAAGGCCTGCCATTGCCGGAACAGATCGAGCGCATGCTGGCGCAGAGCGGGCTGGTGGCGCATTACCAAGCCGAGAAGGACGGCGCCGACCGGGTCGACAACCTCAACGAACTGGTCAACGCCGCTGTCGGCTTCGTCAACGAAGTCGAGGACGACAGCCTCGTCGCCTTCCTCACCCACGCCGCGCTGGAAGCGGGCGAGCACCAAGCCGGGGAGGGCAGCGACGCGCTCCAGCTGATGACCGTACACGCCGCCAAGGGGCTGGAGTTCCACGCCGTGTTCCTGAGCGGGCTGGAGGAAGGGCTGTTCCCCCACGACAACGCCCGGAACGAAGCCGACGGCGTCGAGGAAGAGCGGCGCCTGATGTACGTCGCAATCACCCGCGCCCGGCGCCGGCTTTACCTCAGCCTGGCGCAAAGCCGGATGCTGCACGGCCAGTTCCGCTACGGACTGGCTTCGCGCTTTTTGAGCGAGATCCCGGAAAACCTGCTGAAACGGATCAACCCGGCGCCGAAAGCCTCACGCCCATACCCGCAATCCACTGCGGACAACTGGACTGCACGGCCAGAACCGGCAAAACCTAGCGCTTATGAGCGTAGCACCATCGACTCACCCTGGCACGTCGGCCAGAATGTGGCTCACGCCAAGTTTGGCTCGGGCGTCATCGTCAACTGCGAAGGCAGCGGCGCAGATGCAAGAGTGCAGGTGAAATTCCGCAATGCCGGGGTGAAGTGGCTGGCGCTGGAGTATGCCAAGCTGACACCAGCATGAAGTTGGACTCACACATATCATGTAGGTTGGGTTAGCGGCTTTATCGCGTAACCCAACAAACCCAAACATTCACCAAAAGTAGTCGTCTCTAGGCGCCAGAAGTGGGTGCCTCTAGGCAACACCGGTGTTTAGAAGGAAAAATGGCGCAGGATCGTCGTGAAGCGGTGGCGTCAGGGCATCAAACCGCTGCCAGCGCCCGGCAGGTCTCATGCAGCCGCGCCGGGGAAAGTTCCAGCCCGTTAGGCCAGCACAAGGCACCGGCATCAATGAAGAAGCGCCTGAAATACGCCTCTTCCCGCAAAGGTTCAAGCAATGGGCCACTACGCTGCAAGAGGCCACGGCCATCGAAAATACCTTCCTTGCCGTCAGAAAAGCTGAGCGCCACCTGAAAGTCGCCCTGATAGCGGGCCTTGGTCAATTTAATCATCCTGGTCTGCTCCTGGAATACGTTCCATCGGTTCAAAACGCTGGGCATGTTCCCAGTTGGCGAGTAACTCCGCCTGGTGCAGCAAGCACCACTCCTTCACTATAGCCGCAGCCTTCTTGGGCAGTCGCCCTTCTGTCACCTCGCCGCTGCGAATCTCCACCAGCGCCTCAAAACCCTGGTATTCAACATGAATGTGGGGCGGCGGATGATCGTCGTGCCACATGCGCACGATGATGCCGAAAAAAATCGGCAGAATGGGCACGGTGAAGTTCCTTTGTTCAATGATCGTTCTCTGCCAACCCAGAAGCCGTTGGGCTTCATTTCATTCAACCCAACCTTCTACACAGGCTGGGCAACTGCGCGTCGATCAGGAATTTCATGCCGCCAGACGTTCCAACCGCTTGATGTGCGTGAGGCGCGCGGCGAAAGCCAGCGTCGCGAGGATGTCCTCGCGCTCCAGGTCTTCGTAATCCGCCAGAATTTCCTCAATGCTCATCCCGCTGGCGAGCCATTCGAGCACATTCTCCACGGGGTAGCGCAGCCCCCGGATACAGGGCTTGCCATGACAAATCTCAGGGTCAATGGTAATCCGGTTGTCCACTTGCATTCCTCCGCTGTCCTTTGAAAAATTTCTTCCGCCCACACCGACAAGGCATCAGGACTTATCAGTTTACACCGCCAACTCGCGTAAGGCGTAATGTGGGTGCCAATAAGCCTGTCCTGAGCGCAGCCGAAGTGCGGAGCGCATTGCACCGGATGTTTTGCGAGTTGGGCGGATAGGTTCTAGCAGGGATGCGAAGCAACTCGCACAAGTCGCCCACCCCTGCGAATTATTATTTTTGCGAGTTGGGCGATAAAGCCGCCCATCCCTGCAAACCCCATTTCATTCGGCGCAATAACGATTGCGCCCTACACGGGCTGAAAAAGGAAATTACGCCGGCAGAGTAGGCGACTCGATTTCCTGCTCCGGCTCGGCCGGAAAGATATCCTTGTAGCCCAAATAGATCGAGGCGTTCAGTACCGGCACCAGAATCAGCATGCCGAGGCCGAAAGGGATCATGGCGATCATCATCAGGATAAAGGCAATCACCCCGTAAACCAGAAACGGCCATATATTGCGCAGGCAGCCCACAAAGCTCAG
>JAIOJM010000395.1 GCA_019911785.1 Sulfuricella sp.
ATGCTCGCCAGGAGATGTCCGCCTATGCGCCGCGGATTATCACCATCAAGATCAACCCGGAAAAAATCCGTGACGTGATCGGCAAGGGTGGCGCGGTGATCCGTGCGCTGACCGAAGAAACCGGCACCACCATCGACATTACCGAGGACGGTACGGTGAACATCGCCTGCCTGAGCTCGGAGGCCGGCGAACTGGCCAAGAAGCGCATCGAGGAACTGACCGCCGAAGTTGAGGTTGGCAAGACCTATGAAGGCAAAGTGATCAAAATGCTGGATTTCGGTGCGATTGTCAGCGTACTGCCGGGCAAGGATGGCCTGCTGCATATTTCCCAGATCGCTCACGAGCGGGTGAATGCGGTTTCAGATCATTTGACCGAGGGGCAGGCTGTCAAGGTCAAGGTGCTGGAAGCTGACGAGAAGGGCCGTTTGCGTCTTTCCATGAAGGCTCTGATAGAAGCGCCGGCAGCGGCGAAAAAGCCGGAAGGTAGCGAAGCCTAAACTTTCTTCGGGTTAGGGTGAACAAGCCCCCTTGGCGAAGGCCAAGGGGGCTTTTTTTAGTGGGTTATTCCCGAGAAAACAGACCCTGCCACCAGCGTTTGCGGTTGGCGGGCAGGGCGTATTTCAGATGCAGTTCGATGGGAGGTACCCGGCTCATGATCCAGCCGGGCAAGGTTGGTGTTTTGCTGGAGCCGCAGGAGACACCCAGATGATTAGGGTCATAGATCTTGATGAAAGAGGGTTTGTCCAGATTGTCAGCGTAGACGATGCCGCAGTAACTTTCACGGTGGTCGCGCCGAAGCAGTGCATCCATTTCAAAGATGAATGTTTCCACCTGTGCTGGCGTGGCGGGAGCGACAGGCACTTCCTCGCCAACGGCATAAAGATACCAACCTGCACCCCTGTCCACATTGGTCCAGAATTCGGACAATTGAGACCATTTAAGCAAGCTGTACAACAGCCCACTCATTTGACGGTGGAATTCGTTCTGGGCAGGGTCAAGATGGGCAGCGGAAGTTTGCATCAAGGAACGTTAGGCCGTGAATGGTTTAGTTGGCAACCTGCTTTTAGTTCCGGCATAACCTTGGCCTGCGGCAAAGGTTAGTCTTCACTGAAAGCAGGCCACCCACTTATTTGGCGACTTGCTTTTAGTTCCGACATAACATTGGCCTTGCGGCAAATATTAGTCTTCACTGAAAGCAAGTCGCCTAATTTCATTTGGCGACTTGCTTTTCTCTTAGTTCGTCGAGCGTCTTGCAGTCGATGCACAGCGTGGCGGTGGGGCGTGCTTCCAGGCGCTTCAGGCCGATTTCGACGCCGCAGCTTTCGCAGTATCCGTAATCCTCTGCCTCGATTTTGCCGATGGTTTCGTCAATTTTCTTGATCAGCTTGCGTTCGCGGTCGCGGTTCCTGAGCTCAAGCGCCATGTCGGATTCCTGGCTGGCGCGGTCATTGGGATCGGCAAAAATCGTCGCTTCGTCCTGCATGGTATGCACGGTACGGTCGATATCCTGGCTCAGCTCGCCTTTCCAGTCTTCGAGAATTTTGCGAAAATGCGCAAGCTGTTGGGTGTTCATGTACTCTTCATTCTTTTTCGGAGCGTATGGGGTGAATTGTTTGTGTAATTCTGCGGACATGTAAGCTCTACCGTTTTAAGCGAAACCGCTTTAATAGCAGAAATTCCGATTTATCGCAAGTTTGGCAAGAGGAGCAGGCGTGTTAAAGGCCTTGATTTTTGATGTGGACGGCACCCTCGCGGATACCGAGCGTGACGGTCACCGGCTGGCATTCAATGCGGCTTTCCGGGAGTTTGGATTGGATTGGGCATGGGATGTGCCGCTGTACGGCAAGTTGTTGGAAGTGACTGGCGGCAAGGAACGTATCCGGTTCTATGTTGAGCGTTTCCGGCCGGATTTCAGCAAGCCCAGGGATTTCGACGATTTGGTGGTGGCCCTGCACAAGGCCAAAACCGGTCATTACGTCGAGTTGCTCGGTCGGGGTGGGATACCCCTGCGCAGCGGGGTCAGGCGGCTGCTGAACGAGGCCAGGGACGCCGGCATCAGGCTGGCGATTGCGACTACCACCACGCCCGAGAACGTGACTGCTCTGCTGCGCCACACTCTGGCCGGCGATCCGGCTGAATGGTTCGAGGTGATTGCGGCAGGGGATATCGTTCCGGCGAAGAAACCGGCGCCGGATATCTATTTGTGGGCGCTGGACAAGCTGAAACTCGACGCTGCCGATTGCCTGGCGCTGGAAGACTCGGAAAACGGCGTAAGGGCAAGCGTGGGCGCGGGTTTGAAAACCGTTGTGACGGTCAACGACTATACGCTGGATCACGATTTCTCTGGCGTGGTGGCGGTGCTGAGCGATCTGGGCGAGGCGGGGCAGCCATTCCGCATGATGAGTGGGGAAGATACTGGCCAGGAGTGTGTTGATCTCGATTTGTTACGGCGCTGGCACGCCGCGGGCTAAGCGCAGGTTACGGTGCGTGCCTTTCCGCCGCCTTTAGCGTGTTTTCCAGCAGAGTGGCGACCGTCATCGGACCCACTCCGCCGGGTACGGGGGTGATCCAGGCCGCGCGCTGGCGCGCCACTTCGAATTCGACATCGCCGCAGATGCTGCCGTCCGGCAGGCGGTTGATGCCGACATCGATTACCGTCGCTCCTTCGCGTATCCATTCACCCTGGATGAATTTTGGTTTGCCTACCGCTACCACCAGAATTTCCGCCTGGCGAACGAAGGCGGGCAGGTCACGGGTGAAGCGGTGGGTGGTGGTGACCGTGCAGCCGGCGAGCAGGAGTTCCAGTCCCATCGGCCGCCCGACGATGTTGGAGGCGCCGACGATCACGGCATGCTTGCCTTTCAGGTTCTCTCCGGTGGTCTTGAGCAGGGTCATCACGCCATGCGGGGTACACGGACGCAACACCGGGATGCGTAGCGCCAGCCGACCGATGTTGTAGGGGTGGAAGCCGTCCACGTCCTTGTCCGGATGGATGCGTTCGATCACGGTTTCCGTGTCGATGTGTTGCGGCAATGGCAGCTGGACCAGGATGCCATCGATCCCCGGATCGTCGTTGAGCTGGTCGATCAGCGCCAGCAATGTTTCCTGGGTGGTGGACGCGGGCAGGTCGTGGGAGACTGAGCGCACATGGGCGGTTTCGCAGGAGCGTCGCTTGTTGCGTACGTAGATCGCGGAGGCGGGTTCTGCCCCGACCAGGATTACGGCCAGTGCAGGCGCGCGTTTGCCGGCGGCAAGTCGTGCCTCCACTCCTTGCCGGACTTGTTGAAGAATTTGCTCGGACAGCGCTTTGCCATCCAGATTTTTAGCGGTCATAGCATCTCAATCTGTTGTTACAAAAAAATTCATTGCCAAGCGCCTTGCTTTCAGACGTGACCTGGAACCCGTTGCCTTTCGTCATCAGCTCGCTTCACTGTTTTTCCCGGATCAATCCAGCACGTGCGACACCAGGCCGTCGGCCAGCTTGGGCTCGAACCAGGTGGATTTTGGCGGCATCACCTCGCCCGCATCGGCGACCGCCATCAGGTCTTCCATGCGGGTCGCGAACAGGGCGAAGGCGGCGGCCATTTCGCCGCTGTCGACGCGTTTTTCCAGCTCCGCCAGGCCGCGGATGCCGCCGACGAAGTCGATGCGCTTGTCGCGGCGCGGGTCATTGATGCCGAGCACGGGCGCGATGAGGTAGTTTTGCAGCAGGCTGACATCGAGGCGGGCTACGGGGTCGGCGCTGGGGATGAGTTCCGGACGAATTTCCAGACGGTACCACTGGCCGGGCAGATAGAGGCCGAACTCATTGGGCTTGGCCGGCTTGACCCGGGAGGCGCTCGCCTGCACCGAGAACTGTTCGGCTATGCGCTTGAGGAATGCTTCAGCGTCCAGGCCATTCAGGTCGATGACGACACGGTTGTAGTCCATGATCTTCATCTGGTGATGGGGGAAGATCACCGAGAGAAAATAGTTATAGCTTTCCTCTCCGCTGTGCTGCGGGTTGGCGGCCTCGCGGGCGGCGCACACGCGCGAGGCGGCGGCGGAGCGGTGGTGGCCGTCGGCGATGTAAATCGCATGCATGGCGTCGAAGGCGGCGGTCAGCCTGGCCAGCGTTGCGCTGTCACGTATCACCCAGATCGTATGGCGGATACCGTCCTCGGCGGTCACATCGGCATCCGGCAGTGCGGATGAGGCGAGCGCCAGTATTTCGTCCACCTCGGGCGCATTGGGGTAGGCGAGCAGCACCGGGCCGGTCTGGGCATTGAGCGCGTCGATCTGGCGCACCCGGTCGTCTTCCTTGTCGGGCCGGGTGAACTCGTGTTTGCGGATGCGGTTGGTATCGTAGTCCACCACCGAAGCCGCAGCGACCAGGCCGATCTGGCTGTGGCCGCCCATGATCAGGCGGTAGGCGTAATAGCAGGGCGCCGTGTCGCGCGCCAGAATACCTTCGGCCAGCATTTTTTTCAGGTTCTCCGCCGCCTTGGCGTAGACCTCGGGTGCATAAGGATCGGTGCCTGCCGGCAGGTCGATTTCCGGCTTGGAAATGTGCAGGAAGCTCCAAGGCTTGCCGGCGGCACGTACACGCGCCTCATCGGTGGAAAGCACGTCGTAGGGCGGGGCGGCAACAGCGGCGGCACGGTTGTGGGCAGGTCTGAGACCGGTAAAGGGGCGGATCAGGTGCATGAAGAATTCCTAGGTTTTTTTAATTCGCCTATTTTAACCCAGATTCATTGGAATGCTCGTGCCTGTAGGAGCGGCGCCCTCGCCGCGATCAACCCGGATCAATTACCGTATCGGCAGATCAGCCACCGCAATCGGCCCGAGGGCGGGCCTCCTACAACACGGCAACCACACACCGGCGTCTCATCCCCCTGTAGGAGCGGCGCCCTCGCCGCGATTATCCACATTCGCGCCGAGGGCAGCG
>JAIOJM010000396.1 GCA_019911785.1 Sulfuricella sp.
GGACAGGCACGGGTCGAAGGCGCGGATCGCCACTTCGATGTAGTTGAGCAGGCCTTCGGTTAGTTTCTGTCCATCCAGGTATTGCAGGGCCACTTGCCGCACCGCTTCGTTCATCGCCTGATTGTTGTGGGTGGTGGAAACGATCAGGTTGGCGCGAACGATCAGCTCGTCCTCGTTGATGCGATAGTGGTGAATCAGCGTTCCGCGCGGCGCTTCGATCACGCCCACGCCCCGCAGCGCCCGTTCGCCCCGGCTAACCAGGTCGCTACCCAGCAAATCGTTGTCGAGCAGCAGCTCCCGGATGCCCTCGGCGCAGTGCAGCATCTCGATCATGCGCGCCCAGTGGTAAGCCAGCGTGGACTGGGTGGCGCTGCCGCCGCCGAATGCCTTGAAAGTCTTCCTCTCGGTCTCGGCCAGCGGCGTCGGGATGAAGTCGCAATTGTTGATCCGGGCAAGCGGTCCGACCCGGTACCAGCCCTCTTCCCTGCCCCTAGAGCGGATGAACGGGAATTTCATGTAGGACCAGGGTTTCACTTCCTCGTGGACATAATCCCAGTAACTGCTGTAATCGACATGGTCGAAAATCGTCTGGCCGTGCTCGTCTCTGGCCCTTAAACCGCCGTGGTAAAGGTCCAGGGCACCATCCTCCCGCACCAGGCTCATGAAGCAGGACTTGAAGTAGCCGAAACCGTTGTGGAAATCCGCCTGGCCGCAGTAGATCTTCTTGATCAGCTCCACCGCATCCCGGCTCCAGGCAACCATCTTGTCGATGTCCTTCAGCAGCGCGCCCCGCTCTTCCGGCGACAGGTTCTTGTTCACCCCGCCGGGGATCGCCCCGGTGCCGTGAACCCGCTTGCCGGACGTGAGCCGGATCACTTCCTGCCCGTATTTGCGCAGGGCCACGCCCTGCCGGGCGATATCCGGGTAGGCGGCGGCAACGCCGACGATGTTGCGCCTGGCCACGTCGCTGTCGAAGCCGAACAGCAGGTCGGGCGAAGCCAGATAATAAAAATGCAGCGCATGGGACTGGAGCACCTGGCCCAGGTGCATGAGGCGGCGCAGCTTCTCGGCGCTAGGCGTCAACTGCGCGCCAACGATCATGTCCATCGCCTTGGCAGCCGCCAGGTTGTGGCTCACCGGGCAGATGCCGCACAAACGCTGCACGATCACCGGCACTTCCCAGTAGGGACGGCCCTGGATGAATTTCTCGAAGCCGCGGAATTCGACGATATGAAACCGCGCCTGGTGCACGCGGTTGTCATCGTCGAGCAGGAGGGTGACCTTGCCGTGGCCCTCCACCCGGGAGACCGGCTCGATCACTACGCGCTTGAGTCCCTCGGGATTTGCGGCGGTTTCCAGTTCAAAAGTCATGGCTTATCCTAAACGGCGCTTCACCGCAGAGGACGCGGAGGGCGCGGAGGAAAAACAATGGATTGGCAAGTTGGTGCGTCACCCACTAGGCGAACACGTCAAGTTGACTAAGCATCTGAATTCCTCTGCGTCCTCCGCGTCCTCTGCGGTTCAATAGTTTTTTTGTAAAATCAATCAAAATGCAGCATCTCATAATCCAGCTTCGGCTCCCTGCCGTTCAACAGGTCGGTCAGGAACTTCCAGATCGCGTCGCCCGACGGTGGGCAGCCGGGCAGGAAGTAGTCCACCTTCACCACCTCGTAGACCGGGTGCACCTTGTCGAAAGGCAGGGGCAGTTCGGGGTCGTTGGGTATCTGGCCGCACTCCAGCCCGCCCTCGTAGCAGTACACTTCCTGGAAGCAGTCCCACAGGTCGATGTTGTTGCGCATCGCGGGAACGCCGCCATTGATGGCGCATGCGCCGATCGCCACCAGCACCTTGCAGTTCTTGCGGAACTCCTTGAGCACGTGAACATTTTCGGCATTGCACACGCCCCCTTCGACGAGGCCGATGTCGCACGGCCCGCACTGCTTGATATCGGTAAGCGGAGTGCGGTCGAACTCGACCAGCTCGATCAGGCCGAACAGGCGCTCGTCGATGTCGAGGAACGACATGTGGCAGCCGAAGCAGCCCGCCAGGGAACAGGTGGCGATGCGAACTTTTTGCTCACTCATGGCCGCCTCCGGTCTGCACGTCCTTGATGGTGAGGTGGTCGAAAACACGCTGGCCGATCGGCACGGCGAAGCCGCGCCGCTTGATCAGGATCGCCCCGGTCGGGCAAACGCTCACGGCCTTGTCGGTGACGGCGAGATCGGTATCCCCCAGCAGGCCGCTAGCCGAATTGACGGCCAGAACGGTTCCAATTCCGCGCCCGGAAAGGCCGAACACGTTCTTGCCATCCACCTCGCGGCTGGCGCGCACGCAGAGTTCGCAATAGATGCAGCGGTTGCGGTCGAGCATCACGTCGGGGTGGGAAGCGTCCGCCTCGCGCTGCGGATAGAAGTGGTTGTAGTGCGGACTCATCATGCCGAGATAGTAGGCCACGGCCTGGAGCTGGCAGTTGCCGCTCTTCTCGCATGCCGGGCAGAGGTGGTTGCCCTCGACGAACAGCATTTGCGTGAGTGCCAGCCGTTCCGCATTGAGTTCCGCGATGTCGCTCAGCACCTGCTGGCCTTCCGCCGCAGGCATGGTGCAGGAGGCGACATTGCGCCCGTTGACGTTGACGGTGCACAGCTTGCAACTGCCGTGGGGCTTGAATTCCGGGTTATGGCACAAGTGCGGAATGTAGACGCCGGCCCCCAGCGCCGCGTCCATGATGGTCTGGCCTTCCTGGAACGGCACGCTTAGTCCGTCGATGGTAATAGACTTGCTCATAGGTGTGCCCAATCGTCGTCGCGACCGGTAATCTTGCGCGCGGTTTCCAGCGCGCCGTCGAGGTCGAAAGCAGGCTCGAAGGCCAGCGCCTTGAGCTTGCGCTCGTAGACGTCGGGAAACTTTTCCAGGCTGTCCAGCACCGGGTTGGCGGCGCTGCTGCCCAGCCCGCAATGGCTCATGGTCTTGAGAATATGGCCGAGGCTTTTCATCTCCTCCAGGTCGGAGGCGGTGCCATGCCCGCTCGCGATCTTTTCCATGATCTTCTTCTGCAGCTCGGTGCCGACCCGGCACGGCGTGCAGAACCCGCAGCTCTCGTGCGCGAAGAAGTGCACGAAGTTCCGCGCGGTTTGAAACAGGTCGCGCTTGCGCTGGAACACCATGAATGCGCCCGCCGTGGGCAAATCCTCGAAGGCGATTCTGCGGTCGAATTCCTTCCATGAAATCATTGTGCCGGAAGGCCCGCTCACCTGGACCGCATAAGGCTCCCTGGCGCCGCAATCGGCGAGTATCTGGCGCACCGTGACACCGAACGGGTATTCGTAGATGCCGGGGCTCGCGCAATCGCCTGAAATCGAAAGCAGCTTGGTACCGGTCGACTGCGCCGTACCCATCGCGGCGAACCAGGCGCCACCCCGCTCCGCGATTTTCGCCGCACAGGCGAAGGTT
>JAIOJM010000397.1 GCA_019911785.1 Sulfuricella sp.
GGCTCTGCTCCTGCAAGCGTTTATTCATCTCTTCAATGGCGAGCCTGAAGTACTCGGAGCGAGGAACATGCAACAATTTTGCGCCATTATCAGCCGCCTTGAGCAGCGGGTCGGGTAGGCGCACTGAGACCGTAGTCATAAATGCATTCTCTTATTGGATACAATTCCAACCTACAGAGTACAACACAGAAACTTCTTCGTCAATTTGTTCGAGCCAAGTAAAAATGGGCCTCCAAAGAGGCCCATTTTAAACTTCGCACTTCCAACCGGACCAAGCCGGCGGGAAATTAGAAAAACTGCTTGGCAAAATTGGCAACGGCCAGCGCGATGAGGATGCCCATCATCCATGACAGCTTGTCTACCTTGGCACTCATGTGCGCGAGTTCGAGCTTGATGTCGGAAATGTCACCCTTTGTCGCTAGTGCAGTGTCCAATGCCTGTGAGAGTATTTCTTGCTGAGCACGAACAAATGCCTCCGCCTGTTGCTCGGGAACCCCAGCATCGCGTAGGTCTTTGACAAACTTATGGGTATCGAAAGTAATCGTGCTCATTGTTCGGTTCCTTGCATAGTGGCTTCATTGTACACAAAAAAACCGCCGCTTGGTTTGCCAACGTGCGCTTTTGTTGGACGCTCCCTACACCAATCGGCATAGGGGACGGCCATTATAGGCCGTACCCCTGCCACACCACCCGGCAGGGCGTGTTAAATGGGGTCCGTGTTAAATGCGTGTTAAATGGGGTCATGCGTGTTAAATGTTAAATGGGTAGAGTAGAGAACAGGCTCTCGCCTGCCCTCCCTCATCAAACCGTGCATGCGGTTTTCCCGCACACGGCTTTCCGATGTTCTTCATGCCGAGGCGTGCGCCGAGCGCCAGCCCGCCACCGCAGGAACCTTGTAAAGCCCATAGCGCCCGTACAGATCTGCACTCGGGAATCGGCGCAGGCCGGTTCCTCTGTCCTTCACCTTATGACGCTTCATCAAGTGGGTTCGCAGTCGGTCTTCCGCGTGGTTCCTGACCTTGCTCATCGCCATACTTGAGTTCCGATAGTGGAAGTAGTTCGCCCAGCCTCTCAGGCTACGGTTCACGCTTCCCACTATATCGTCCAAGGGGATGGAGGTCAGTTCCCGCCCCGTCAGTTCCGTCAGCCTCGCCTTGATCTTCTTCAGCGATTTGTCTGCCGGTCGGACATTCGGGTACGGCTTTCCAGTGCTTGCTCCTTGACTCATCTGTATCGTAAAACCCAGGAAGTTGAAACTCGCTTGGGTGGCGTCCACGATATGGGTCTTAGTCTCGTTGAGGCTGAGGCCAAGCCGTTCCAGCACATGACGCACCACTTTCAGCGGTTCCTCTACATCTTTTCGGCACATGACCACAAAGTCGTCTGCGTAGCGCACAAGGTGCGCTTGCAGCTTGCCTTTCAGGTGCCGCCGTTGCCATATCCGGTCGAGAATGTGCAGGTAGCAGTTGGCCAACAGCGGTGAGATCACGCCGCCCTGCGGCGTGCCTTTGCGATTGGCTTTTCCTCCGCCTACGGTCTTCTTCACTCCGTTATCGTCTTCGCCGATGACCGGGGCTTTGAGCCACAGGTTGATGAGGTGCAAGACACCTCCATCAACGATGCGCTCGGCCACCACGGCCAGCAGTTTGGCGTGCGGAATGCTGTCAAAGTATTTCGACAGGTCGGCGTCTATGACTTGGGTGTAGCCTGCCCATAACGCATTGTTGATGTCGTCCACGGCATCGTGGGCCGATTTCTTGGGCCGGAATCCGTAAGAGTTCGGACAGAAGTCGGCTTCGAAGATCGGTTCGATGATGAGTTTCACCGCCATTTGCGCGACCCGGTCGCGAATCGTCGGGATGCCCAGCGGACGCAGGCTGCCGTCCGCTTTGGGTATCATGACGCGCCGTACCGGTTGGGCTCGGTAGGTTTTGTCTTTCAGATTACGGGCCAATTCCCGCAGAAACGTTTCTACCCCGATTCCGTTCTCTATGGCCTCAAAGCCAATCCCATCGACGCCGGGACTGCCTCGGTTGGCCTTGGCGAGTCGCCATGCGTGATTGAGGACATCATCACGGCTGACTTTGTCGTAGAGCGCGTAAAAGCGATAGGCCGGTTCTTGCTTGGCCTTGGCATACAGCTTCCTCTGTAGCGTCCTGATCATATCCGGGGTGGTTAGCGACATGGCAATCCCTCGATCCTCCGCTCTTCGGTTGCACGAACAAAGCAGGGTCCCTTCCCTCGTCCGGGGTTATGTTGTCCCGCGAACTCAGTCGGCACTATGAACCCCTCCGACTCCCTTCTGGGGCCGCTGCGCTTTCGTTTCCTTATACGCAACGGTCGGTGGTCTCCCCACCCCCGCAGACGGGTCTCCAGCACTGGGCAGTAAATCTTCAAGAACATGCCGACCCTGCTACCCCGGGAGTCAATACGCGCCACTTCCGTTGTTCCAGCACGCATCCAACGGCCTTCCCCTTCTGACCACAGGGTCGGCGTCTCCAGTATGTTTACGAGGCTACTCATAGGTTCACTTGCGTTACGGCCTGCTCTCTTGCTGTTTGGAAACTCACGACCCCGCGTTGCCACGGCGCCGCTTCCTCATGCTACCGGGGCGTACGGACAACTCCCCGGACGGGACTTCAACCCGTTAGACTTACTGCTGTTACTGCGAACGGTCAGACTCTATTTTATTTATTCTTGGTCGACCTTTTGGCAATGGAGCCACCCGTCGACTCACCGCTGCAGCAATTTCTTCCTTAAAGCAATCATTGCCCAATGCCCATCCCTTGTTGGTTGCATCGCGAATAGCAGCAAGCGTCGCCTCGCTCAAATGCGCTTTAAATAGCGCTCGATACGCCGCCCGCCGCTCATCCTGATCCGCCCCCAAGGCAAGGTACAGAGCGTGGTCGGTTATCAACCTATCTGGCTTGCCTTCGGCGTGGCAGAGGTAACTCGACCACGGATATTCATGCGGATGCGCCACCATGTTCGCCCGCACCGGATTGAGTTCAATGTAGCGGCAGCAGGTAAGCAGATAGATTTCGCTATCGATAAGCGTTGATCTATAACGCCCTTCCCACAATGTTCCGGTACGTTTTTGGGTGTAATTGAAGTATTGAACATAACGCCGGCCTAACGACTGAAGGGTTTTGCCAATACTGTCATCCCGCTCTGGCGTCATCAGCAAATGGACATGGTTGGTCATCAACACATAGGCGTGTATGGCGCTACCGTGGCGATCCGCCGCATCCTGGAGGCAATCGAGAAAAAAAAGGTAATCTTCCTCGACAGCGAAAATAATACTGCGGTTATTGCCGCGCAGAATGACATGCTGGGGTTGGCCGGGCAGATTGTAGCGAGGAAGGCGTGCCATGAGGGGGAAGCCCAAGTATCAATGGTCAAGTTGGAAGAATAACTTGATTTGACCAGTAAGTCGAGTCTGACCCCATTTTTTTCCTTTTTTTACCTCATTTTTTTACCTTTTTTTTTCACGCCATGCCGGGCGCACCAAAAAAACGGGCCTCCGAAGAGGCCCGTTTTAATCTTCACAAATCCAACCGGACTAAGCCGGCGGGAAATTAGAAGCTGTGGCGCATGCCCAAGGACCAAACGCTCGGGTCCTGGCCAGCAGTGGCGGGAGTGAACGCGCCGCCGGCGCCACCCTGGCCGAGACCATAGCTAGAATTGGTATCGTTGTTCATCTTGCTGTACAGCGCATAGACAGCAGTACGCTTGGACAGGTTGTGAT